>JASFGJ010000017.1:0-15511 GCA_050123815.1 Desulfobacteraceae bacterium | reverse complement strand
AAAGAAATCATTTCCACAGTGACCGGTACTCAGCAAGAAGCAATTGAGATCCCGCTGCGCCAGACGATCAATGGTCGGCCAAGAAGTTTTCTTGTTTATATCAATGCATTAAAGGACGAGTCCGGTCGCAATATGGGAATCGTAATGGTGATAGACGATTTGACCGAATTGGAAAAAGCACAGCGCATGGCAGCATGGCGAGAAGTTGCCCGAAGAATTGCCCACGAAGTAAAAAACCCATTGACCCCGATAACTTTGTCGGCGCAACGATTGAAACGCAAATATTCTTCCATGGTTAGCGAGGAAGTCTTTGATGAATGTGTGCTAATGATCATCAATCATGTGGATTTGATTCGAAACCTGGTCAACGAATTTTCCGCTTTTGCGCGCTTTCCCACCGCAGACCCAAAACCGTGCCACTTGCCGCCGATTATTGAAGAAACAGTCGCCATGTACAATGAAGGGCATGCCAACGTTACGTTTAACGTCGATATTCATGACGATATTCCGGAAATGAACCTGGATTACCGACAAATCAAGCAAGCCATGATCAACCTTGTGGACAATGCCCTCTCGGCGATACGGTCCAACGGTCAGATTGACATCGTTGTATCCCATGATCCCATTTTAAAAATGGTTCGAATAGAAATCGCCGATGACGGCATCGGCGTCTCCAACGAAGACAAACTGCGTCTGTTCGAGCCAAATTTTTCGACCAAGAAAACAGGCATGGGGCTCGGCTTAACGATCGTCAACAGTATCATAACCGACCACAATGGCATGATCAGCGTAAGGGATAATTATCCGCAAGGTGCACGGTTCGTTATCGAACTTCCTGCGTAATCGCAATCATGGAAAGGAAATCATATGTACCCAACCATTCTTATCGTGGACGATGAGCCGTCAATCGTGCAATCACTTAGTGGTCTACTGATGGATGAGGGGTTTGAAGTAACCACAGCTGAAAATGGCTATGAGGCCTTGCAGCACGTCGAATCGGACTCGCCTGACCTGGTATTGCTCGACATCTGGATGCCGGGAATTGACGGTCTCGAAACCTTGAAGGAGATTAAAAAAAATCACCCACACGTCCATGTTATTATGATTACAGGCCATGGAACCATTGAAACGGCCGTCCAGGCCACCAAGCTGGGTGCATTTGATTTTATTGAGAAGCCCTTGTCTTTTGAAAAAGTCAGTGTGGCTATCAATAATGCTCTCAATTTCCGCAGACTGGAAGAGCAAAACCGTTATCTTCGAAAAAAGACCATCGAAAAACACTCCATCACCGGACAAAGCGAAAGTGTTCAGGCTCTCAAGCACCATTTGGTAAAAGTCGCGCCCACCGACACATGGGTACTGATTAAGGGGGAAAACGGTACAGGCAAGGAGTTGGTTGCGCGCACCATTCATAATTTGAGCCAGCGTGCGACAAATCCCCTGGTGGATGTCAATTGCGCCGCCATACCGGAGGAACTTATCGAGAGTGAATTGTTCGGACATGAAAAAGGTGCCATTGCCAGTGCGAACTCCAAGAAGATCGGCAAATTTGAACTGGCCGACGGCGGTACGATATTTCTTGATGAAATCGGAGACATGTCGCTTAAAACACAATCCAAAATATTGAGGGTTCTTCAGGAAAAACAATTTCAGCGCGTCGGCGGCAGTCGCATCCTGGAAGTGGATGTCCGTGTCATCGCGGCCAGCAACAAGGATCTTGAAGCAGAGATTGAAAATGGGACCTTTCGGGAGGATCTGTACTACCGTCTCAACGTCGTCCCGATTGAGGTGCCGCCATTGAGAGAGCGCAGCGAAGACCTGCCGATGCTTGTCGACTCCTTTCTGGAAGAAGCCGCCCATAAAAATCGTATCACCAAAAAACGCATGTCGTCGGAAGCGCTTGAATTGTTGGCCAATCACAATTGGCCCGGAAATGTCAGAGAGTTAAAAAATCTTATCGAGCGTCTGGTTATTATGGTGCCCGATGATGAAATCAGTGCAGAACATCTACCCAATCCATACAATCCGAGAACAGGCTTCTCCGGCTATTACAATGCAGAACCTTTGTTTGAGATTGAAAGCCTGAAAATCGCCAAGCAGGTATTTGAAAAGCAATTCATCCACTACAAACTGGATCAAAACGAGCACAATGTAACCCGGACGGCCAAATCCATAGGTGTTGAGCGTAGCTATTTACACCGTAAAATCAAGAAGTTAGATAGTGAAGTATAGAAATCGCCCGGTAGTTAGACAAGATAACGCTTTGCATAAGGCCCTCAGTTTAAAGTTTAAAGTGCACAGTTTAAACTTTAAACTGACCCCCAGACATTTTTCGCATAGACAGAGCCTTTACTTTAAACTACTTACGATAGTTAAGCTTTGGATTTGAAGACGTGCGCATCATCAGTGGTCAATATAAAGGTCGCCGGCTGCAATCGATCAGCGGGACCGCTGTGCGCCCGACAGCCGATCAGGTGAGGGAGGCCCTATTTAATATTTTGTCACAAATTGTATCGGGCTCCTGTGTGCTTGATCTTTTTGCCGGCACGGGCGCACTGGGTATCGAAGCCCTCAGTCGTGGTGCTCAATACGCCGTCTTTGTTGATACCGCCTCGCGGCCGCTAACGGTATTGCATAAGAATCTGCATAATTTCGAACTGCTCACGCAAAGCCGGATCATTCGCTGGGATATCTCAAAAAACCTGAACTGCCTCAAACCATTTCAGAACCGATTTGACTTGGTGTTTATGGATCCTCCATATCAAAAGGGTCTGGTTCCTGTGGCCTTGGCCAATCTGGTGCGAGCCCAATGCCTTGCACCCGGTGCAACAATCGTCGCAGAGCATGAACGCGATTGCGATATCTCGTCACCGGATGCGTCAGTATCGGTTACGGACCAGCGTCGATACGGGCAAACCGGCCTGACTTTTTTTTATTTTAATCCTGACAATTGAAAGGACCATATGAAACGCATCGCCATCTATCCAGGATCATTTGACCCGGTTACCAATGGACACGTTGATATCGTTACCAGGGGTAAAAAGCTGTTTGATGAGATTATCGTCGCCATTTTATGTAATCCCCAAAAGGAATCCCTGTTTACGATCGAAGAGCGTATGCATATGCTGAAGGAGAGTATGAAAAGCATACCGGGATTGTCATTCGACACGTTTGGCGGTCTGCTGGTGGATTATGCGCACCAACGCAATGCACACGCCATTTTACGCGGAATGCGCGCCGTGTCGGATTTTGAGTATGAGTTTCAGCTTGCGTTGATGAATCGTAAACTCAACAAAGATATTCAAACTGTATTTTTGATGACAGGCTTGCGCTGGATTTTTACCAGCTCGTCCATTATCAAAGAGGCCGCTCAGTTCGGTGGTGACATCGCTGACATGGTACCTGCCATTGTCAATGAAAAGCTTAAAGAAAAATTTGCAAAGCTGGCCAAATAGGTCGTCACGGTTTCTAGCAGACATCAATCGCCGGTCGACAACAGAACTTCGTCGTTATCGAAATCGTGCTGCCGAACGCGGCGAAACATATCCATCAGCTTTGTACGGGTCAATTGAGATTTTTCATCACCCTGAACATCGATGATCACGTCACCACTGTCCATCATCAATAAACGGTCTCCAAAATCAATGGCCTGCTGCATGTTGTGGGTAATCATCAGGGTTGTTAATCGGTATTGTCCGACAAATCGGGATGTCAAATCCATTACAATTCTTGCATTGTGTGGATCCAATGCTGCTGTATGCTCATCCAGAAGGATAATTGAAGGTGAGGACATGACCATCATGAGCAATGTCAGGGCCTGGCGCTGCCCCCCGGAGAGATTGCCGACATTTTCCTTCATGCGGTCTTGCAGGTCCATATCAAGTTGCTCCAGACGGGCCCTAAAATCGGCGCGCAATTTCCGGTTCAAGCTGATGATCGGCCATTTGAACCCTTTCCTGCAGGCAATCATCATATTGTCTTCCACACTCATATTGGATGCCGTCCCACGCAACGGATCCTGAAAGATTCTGCCAATATGGCGCGCCCGCTTATATTCAGGCGCTGTGGTTACTTCCCTGCCGTCCAAACGAATAATGCCGCTGGAAGGGAAAAGAGCGCCGGAGATCAGGTTGAACAAGGTGGTTTTTCCAGCGCCATTACTGCCGATAATGGTAACGAATTCACCGGATTTGATGTGAAGCGTCAAATCGGAGATCACCCGTTTGGCATTGGCACTGCCCGCATGGAAGGTTTTGCTGACATGTGCAAGTTCGATCATGGATACCGTCAGACCGCTTTCTTCGATTTGTAGTTGGCGACCGCCAGGGAAGCGATGATAAGAATTCCGGCGATCAATTTTAGATCATTGGGCGTCATATGAATGTAATACCCATAGTAGCGCCCCATGTACATGATCGCCTTAAAGACCACAGCACCGAGGATCACGCGAAATGTAAGCCAACCGATGCGATTGGATTTGATGAAAAACTCACCAATCATCACCGATGCCAAACCTGTGATCACGATTCCCTGCCCCAGGTTCACATCGGCGAATCCCTGGTACTGCGCCGCAAACGCCCCGGAAACCGCGACAAGCCCGTTCGACAGGCCAACGCCAATAAGTTTCAGCACTTCCGGATTGACCCCCTGAACGATCACCATTTGTTCATTTCCGCCCATGGCGCCCATGGTTAACCCCATGTCCGTGGCGAAAAACAGGTCCAGCGCAATCTTCAATGCCATTACGACAACGAAAAAAAAGAGCAGATACGTGTAACTTTCCGGCAGCAGCCCCCGGGCAAAACCGGATACGTGCGTCATGACAGTATCGACCCTGAGCAATGGAAGATTGGCGCGGTTATTCAATATACGAATATTCACCGAATAAAGCATGGTCATGGTAAGAATGCCGGATAGCAGGTGCGGGACTCGCAGTTTATTGTGGATAGTGGCCGTTACAAATCCCGCAAGGATCCCGCCGGAAAAGGCCAGTAAGAGACCGGTGAGAACCGACAAGTCGGCGGTCAAAGCCATGGCCATGATGACGGCTCCCATTGGAAAGGAGCCGTCGACGGTCAAATCTGGGAAATTTAAAACCCGAAAGGTCAGAAAAACCCCCAGGGCCATGATTCCGTAAATCAAACCCTCTACAAAAATACCCTCGATCATGGTGCGTCAGATTACTTTTTTCGTTTTCGCTGCAGCTTTCCGTCGGAAATCACCGTATTGGCAGACGCCTTGATGTCTGCCGGCACGTCTATTCCCAAATGCTTCGCCACATCCAGATTGATCAATAGATCCACATCGGACGGCTCTGTCATGAAAACCGTTGGAATGTCTGCCGGACTGGCGCCGTTAAGAATCCTGGCCACCAATTTTCCGGTTGCCACACCCATCTTGTAATAATCGAAGCCCCAGGCGGCCAGGACATCATTGGTTTCCGCCGAACTCGGATCGGCGGACATAACGGGAATTTTGTGCTTCATGGCCACACTGGATACGGCGCTAATGGCCGAGACCACCGTATTGTCATTGCTGATGTAGATTGCATCGACCCGGCCCGCAATGGCCTGCACCGCCTGCTTGACCTCTGCCGAATTGGCAATGGTTGATTCTACGAATTTGATCCCTTTTTGCTTGCAGATTTGTTTGGCAATTTTGGCCAGTGTAACGGCATTGGCCTCGCCGCTGGAGTAAACATGGCCAAGCGTACGGATCTGCTTCATCCGTAACAGCAATTCGATTTGCTCACGAACCGGCGTCATGTCCGATGTTCCGGTAATCAGCTTCTCCCCTGCATCGAGCGAGCGGACCAGACCCGCGCCAACCGGATCGGTAACCGCACAAAATACAACCGGGCGATCCTTGACGACATTGGCCAGAGCTTGAGCGGTCGGTGTGGCGATGCCCACAGCCACCGCTGTTTTCTGAGCTTTAAACTTTTGAGCAATGGATGCTGCGGTTGAAACTTCGCCATTGGCGTTCTGCAAATCGAACCGGGCATCCGGGAAGTGCTGCCGGACACCGTCCTGAACGCCTTTTTCCAGCGCATCCAAAGCCGGGTGGGCAACAATTTTAGAAATCCCGATCAATATCTGTTCTGCCATCGCCGAACCGGTGACTGTCATCGTAATTGACAATACCAGCGCCAAGATCCAAAAGAGCGTTATTTTTCTCATCCCGATACCCCACTGTCCGCGTTAGGAGTGTTTCCGGTAGCCGCGCACGATCTTTATGCCACTGCAAGCTATTAGCATATTCGATGCGAAATGCAATAGAAGAGGTACCGCACGGCGTTGACAAAACACCGGCGTCTTGCCATGTTCATCATGTTGCTCCACACGCGTGCAATGGCAGCCTGGCGATGAAACGCCGTAAGTTTGCTCAGGGAGGTAACGGATGCACACTCATAATATAGAGAAATGGCGGCATAAGCACGATTTTACCATCATTCATGAAAAGGGAGAACGCCGCACGTTACTGGTCCTGATCATCACAGCGCTTACCATGATCGTCGAAATTGCTGCCGGCACGCTATTCGGATCAATGGCGCTGTTGGCAGACGGCTGGCATATGGGAACCCATACCGCAGCTTTTGCCATAACGATTTTTGCGTATCGATATTCAAAGCGTCATGCAGACAACCGGAATTTTACCTTCGGCACCGGCAAGGTCAGTGTCCTTGGAGGATTCGCCAGTGCCATCGCACTGGCGGTTATTGCGCTGGTCATGGCGTTCGAATCGATCCATCGTTTTTTTGAAACGCCACACATCCGATTCAACGAAGCCATCAGCGTGGCAATCCTGGGATTGCTGGTCAATCTGCTGTGCGCCGCCCTGCTGCACGTCGGCCACGGGCATTCACACCAGCACACCCATGACACCGGCGACCATCACCACCATGATCATAACCTCAAAGGCGCCTACCTGCATGTACTGGCCGATGCTTTGACATCGGTTCTGGCCATCGTGGCGCTGAGTTTCGGCAAATTTCTGGGATGGCACTGGCTCGATCCGCTGATGGGTATTGTTGGCGCATTGATCATCAGCCGCTGGTCGTATGGGTTGCTGAGGGATACCAGCGGTATCCTGCTCGACAAAAATATCGCAGCAAACCATTCGAGAGACATTCAATCGAAAATCGAAAGCGACGCAGATAATCGGGTATCCGATATGCATGTCTGGAAGGTGGGACCTGCCGATTACGCTGCGATTATCAGCATTGTGACGCACTATCCGAAATCGCCCGCGTATTATAAAAGCTTATTAAACGAATTCGACAGCCTGTCGCATGTGACGATAGAGGTTAATAAAGGCCAAGGGGAGCCTTGTTTAAGGTAGGGGTTCGCGCTAAGCATCTTGTGGGTTGACATGCCCGGCAATTGCATTAAAATTCTCTCAAATTCTCATTGGGAGTCGATTATGCCGATTTATGAATACCATTGCGAAAAATGCCACTGCGAGTTCGAACACCTTACGCTGTCAGCGCGAGATCCAGAGCCAACCTGCCCCACATGTTGTGGAAATCAGGTAAAAAAACTGGTGTCCGCAGGTGCCGTTCGCCCGGCGGGAATCCCCACCGGATCGGGCGGTTTCACACCGCCCAAATGTGCCCCGAGCGGCGGCTGAAAGATTTAAGCATCTGCCCTAGGTAGGGCACATACCTATTCCGACTGCAACCCGCCCATCATTGCGCCGATGATCGATTCAACACCGGCCTCTACACCCATGTATGCCGTATTCAGGATGAGATCGTAGTGGATCGGGTCGCAAATATCCGTATTGAAGGACTGACGGATGAATGCCTGGCGTCGGTTCTCTCGCACCGTTACCCTGCGTTTGGCGGCATCACTGGGCACCCCGAATCGTTTGGCAATACGTTCTACGCGCACACTTTCCGGTGCAACGACGCGTACGGCAAATCGGTCTTTTTGCGGGATGATAAAGTTGGCGCCGCGCCCTACAATAACGGCCCTGCCGTGCTTGCCGATGGTTCCAACAACCTTCATCAGGTGGTCGAGATAGATGCTGGGATGGATATATTGGTCTTTGACGACGGAGGCGATAAAATCCTGCACACCGGATAGCCGGTCCTTTTCCAGCGACTCCACCACAGTGGCGCTGATCCGGGCGCTTTCGGCGATCTTGTGAATGATATCGCGGTGAAAAAAGTCAAAATCGAGCCGCTTGGCAACTTGTTCGGCAATCAGACAGCCACCGCTGCCCGGTTCCATGCACAGGGTGACCACGGGGATCCTGGCTCTCTTTTTTTTGTCATCTTTCGAATATAACTTAGTCCATTTTTCGATCTGCTGTTGAACAAAATCTTCTATCAATAAATCATCACGGTTCAAGGTTGGCATGATGCTCCTCCCCAAAAGTCGAAATTTCCGCTGGATTATAGAACAAACCGAGCGGCCCATCTTCATATTTGTATCTAATTAAAAAATCAACCTCTAATGGCAACCAACCAGTTTTCTTTCTATGAGGTTTTGTCATGAAGGAAAAATGGGAAGTGTGGAGTTCCTATTGCCGAGCGGCATCCATCCATTGCTCGATGAGCCGATTGTGGTCCTGCCGGACCAACAGCTGCGGCAGCCTGGCTTCGGCCCGTTGCACAGCCATGTCGATCAGCTCAATCTTGATCTTTTCAGCGGCATCCCTGATCTGGTTCTCGATCTTCACCTGCGCGGTCGCCAGCATCAGCCGACTCTCCTGCCGGGCCTCTTCAATGATTTTATCCTTGCGCTTCTGCCCTTCGGCCAAGATTCTCTCTTTGATCAGTGCCAGTTTATCCTGGCTGGATTTCAGCTGGATCTGACCGTCACGAATTTTCAGCTTGGCTTCCGCTTTTTTCTCTTCCAACTGTTTGATGGTGAGAGATGTCTCGGCCCTTTTTTCCTTGAGAAACTGCGCCAGGGGAGCACGGGCATACTTTATGATAACAACCGCCAGGATGATAAAATTCACCCAGCGCATGATCAGGTCCCAGGTCTGCCGATTTTCGTTGATAAAATTGATCCCGCGTTTGAATACATTACCGCTTTCGGCTTGGCCGGCCAGGCCCACACCGCTCCATAAAACCACCACAATGAGGGCCAGCACCGTTATAAGACCAATATTTATCAGAGCTTTTTTCATGAGGGGGTTCCCCGATCCAGCAATGCATCGATCATTCGATCTGCGAGCATGTCCGCTTCTCTATCTATCTGTTGGCGTGCTGCAGCAATTTTTTCATCGGCTTGCCGTTGGCTTTCTTTCCGAAGGGTTTCGATCTCTGATTTAGTCTGGGAAACAGCATCGGACGCGGATCTCTGAGCATCGCGTTCCATCTCCTCCCGAATCTTGAATGCGGTTTTGCGTGTCTCACTCTCCTGGTCCTGAATCTTCCGACCGATTTGCGCATACCCCTCGTGAGCCGCATGAATCTCCTGCTGAACTTTCTCCAGATACTGCTTTCTTTCCGACATCACCTTGCGCAAAGGGCGTATCATGATCCGGTTGAGCAGTACCATGAACAAAAGAAACGAGACCAGCTGCACCACCAGCGTGGCGTTGATGCTGATCAAAGCGACATTTTCGACGATCTCCATGCGAGCTCCTGTCTAAACCACAAACAACAGCAGCAGGGCGATGACCAACGAATAAATACCTGTTGATTCAGACACGGCTTGTCCCACCAGCATGGTGCGGGTCAATAAACCGGCCTCTTTGGGATTTTTCCCGATGGCCTCGCATGCTTTGGCGGCAACCATTCCTTCACCCACGCCGGGCCCGATGGCGCCCAGTCCCATGGCCAATCCTGCCCCTAAAAAGGCTGCTGCTTTTATGATATCCACACCTTCTATCGCCATTGTAACCTCCTTTGGAGTCGCCTATTATAATTTGTTGATCGAAATCAGATCCATTAATTGTTTGTCGACCGTTGTCACAAAACAAATATCAGAACAAGACTGATGACCATGGCATAGATCGCCGTCGATTGTGCCACGGCTTGCCCAACCAGCATGGTACGCATCAGATCGCCGGCGTGGTCAAGCCTCCGGCCAACCCAGCGCACGGCCCCCTCGGCCGTCATCCCATTTCCAACACCCGGTCCAATGCCGCCAAAGCCCATGCAGATGCCGGCGGCCAACAGCGCTATGGGGGCGCTGAATGATGTGGCCTCCGGATAGGTTTTGAACATGAGGATAAAACTTACCAGGAGTCCGAAAATGGAGGGTGTCTGAGAAACCGCCTGACCGACCAGCATGGTGGTTGTCACCGGTCCAACCGATCTCGGTTGGCGCGCCACGCTCTCACAGCTTGCCCCTGCGGCCAATCCTCCGCCATAACCCGATCCGATGGCCGCCAGCCCGATGCTTAAACCGGCACCGATCAGTGCCGCCCATGTGGGTTGCGTCGGCTGGCCGCTGAAATCCATGAATATCAGCATCAAAGCCACCACCATCGAAAAGATGGCCGGAGTCTGGCATACGGCGGACCCGATCAGCATGTTGGTGGTCAAACGCCCGGATGCCGCCGGCTGCCGGGCGATACCGATACAGGCCTGCCCGCCGGGGAAACCCGAGCCAAGCCCTGACCCGACAGCGCCGAAACCCATGCTCAACCCTGCACCGCTCAACGCGGCCGCTTTGATGATGCTGCTTCCCGGCATATCGACAAACAGAAGCAAGACGGCAATAACCAGGGCAAAAATGGACGCCGACTCTGCAACGGCCTGCCCGACCAGCATGTTCTTGAACAGCTCTCCGGACAATTGAGGATTGCGCGCCACCGCAACATTGGCCTGGGCAGCGATGTACCCTTCCCCGATAGCGGCGCCGACAGCGCCGAAGCCAATGGCGACGCCGGCCCCTAAGTACGCGGCAAAGTTTGTCAGAGTGGCAGGTTCCAACGATGCTCCTTAAATGACTATTTTAGCTGGACGGAGATATACACCACCGTCAGCATTGTAAATACAAAGGCTTGAATCGTGCCGACAAACAAACCGAAAAATGCATTCAAAAACGGCGGTAGCAACAGGCTGTAAGTCAAGTACGATACGACCAGTATAATGATTGACCCGCCCATGATATTTCCAAAAAGACGAAATGAAATCGAGACGATTTTTGCCAGCTCGCCGATCACATTCAAAGGCATCATAAAAAACATGGGCTGGAAATATTCCTTGGAGTACTCTTTAAATCCCTTGGATTTGATCCCGGCATAATGGGCGATGCAGAATCCCATCAACCCCAATGCCAGGGGCGTGTTCAGGTCTTTGGTGGGCTCTTCGAGGTGGGGGATAATCCCGAGCCAATTGGATATGAGCATGAAGAAAAACAGTGCGCACACCATGGGGCCGTACTTTTCAGCCTCACGTTTGTTCAGCGCATCCTCGGTTAATTGATAGAGCTGCCCCACAACCAATTCACCGATGATTTGGAAGGGACGCGGAATGAAATCACGTTTGCGAGTGGCCAGAACCCCGAACAGCAACAGCAAAGCGAAAACAATCCAGGTCATCAGGATTACTTCAAGGTTGAATGCAATCTTAAATCCGCCGATAGAGATGACCAATTGGTGTATCTGCCCAAGATTACCCATAGCTGTTTACCACCCCATTGAATCTCGCAGCTTGGTCCATAAATGGTCGCCCAGAATGGCGATCTGAATCATAAACAAACCTGCAGCGGTTGTGGTCAGCGCCACAGAGTCGTGCTTCAGTGCCCAGATCAGCGGAAGCGCCATCAGAGCAAAGCGCACATAGATTGAGGTCAATGAAAACAGTAGTGCTTTGCCCCGCACAAACCGCAAACGCATGGGCAGCGCCAGGGCCATAAGGATGAAGTTGATGATACCGAACAGCGCCCCTAAAATAAGCCCTTTGCCCAGCGGACGCTGCCCGATCACCATGAGCGCTCCTCCCAGCGAAACTGCCAGCATCAACGCCAGACGTACATATCGCTTTTGTACATCCCACATTGAATCCGGCCCCTCGAAAGCCGCGGAACCTGTTGAATCGCCCGAATCGCTAGTGTGAAAGGATAAATTGTACGAATGCTGCTTAGCGCCGGTTGTCGGAATCTCGTTTTTCACTATCAAGCGTCTCTATGATTTGGCGATAGGCGGTAACACCGCCACCGATCACGCCGAGAATAGTAAAAATCGCCATCATGATACCTTTTGTTCCCAGCCATGAGTCCAATGCGCGACCGATGAAGAAACAAAAAACAATGCACCCGACCATGGTCAGTCCCAACTGGAGGACGATCTGTAGATGAGCAGCCCACTCTCGATTCTTTTTGAAATCGAATACCATGATGCTTCATCTTAAAACTCCGCAAAAGAGAAGTCAAATAACAGATAATAATAAGGCGTGTCAATAGCTATATACAAAACTAATTTTTTAACATCTTTCAGGTAATGAATGCCACTTTAAAACTTGACCTACTCTATCTTTTTCATTACGGTTCTCATTATTATCAAAAACGATTAAACTTGCCCAAAATGGCCTGACGATATCCTCCGGGACAACCGGAGAATAGTTACCGCTGAAGTGTATCGCGACAAGCGCTCGTGCCATTTCACGATGTTTTGAGTGTGGCTGACGAATATAAGCGACAGGGAGCATGCCCATGACCCTCAAAAGTGGAAAAAAAATCTCTTCTCTCGCCTTCCTGATAATTCTGACCCTGATATACTTTATCACGCCAGTGACGACCGAAGCCGGTCAGCCGGATCATGGCACCTCTTCCGGCCATGCGACAACTTCCGCCGATGAACACGAAGGGGCCAAACATGCCGCAACGGAAGGTCATTCAGACGCCCATGGATCCACGCATGGCCATGCCGATCTGGGCAGCCACCTGCCACTGACCAGCTGCCTTCCCTTTGCCGGAATGCTGCTCTCCATCGCGTTGTGGCCGCTTATAGCGCCAGAATTCTGGCATCACCATTTCGGCAAAATATCGGCCTTCTGGTCTTTGTGCCTGGCCGTGCCGTTTGTCATCATCTTCAAAGGCACGGCTGTTTACGAAATCATCCACATCATGCTGGCCGACTACGTGCCCTTTATTATTCTGCTTTGGTCGCTGTACACGGTATCCGGCGGTATTTTACTTCGCGGAACACTGACCGGCACACCGATGATCAACGTTGTCATGCTGCTGATCGGCACCATCCTGGCGTCGTGGATGGGGACCACCGGAGCCGCCATGCTGCTGATACGCCCGTTTCTCAGGGCCAATAAAAACCGCAAGAACCGAACCTTTATGGTTGTCTTCTTTATATTCCTGGTGGCCAACATCGGCGGCTCGTTGACACCGCTGGGAGATCCGCCGCTTTTTCTCGGCTTTTTGCATGGTGTCCGTTTTTTCTGGACCTTTAACATCGCCCCTCACATGGTGTGCATGGTGATCCTGCTGATTATCATCTACTACGCCATGGACAAGTACTATTATATAAAGGAAATGCGACAAATCGAGGCGGTTGAAGGCTCCGGCACGGCATCCGGCGACCAATCCCGCGTACCGCTTGCCCTTGAAGGCGTACACAACTTCCTGTTTCTTGCCGGTATTGTCGGCGCCGTTCTGATGAGCGGCATGGTGGATTGGGGCGATGTCAACACGCTGGGCGTTCATCGCGGCCTCCAAGACTGGGTCCGGGACGTGATTCTGGTTATTCTCGGCATTCTCTCCCTGGTCACCACAACGGCAAAAATCCGGCAGGACAATGAATTCACCTGGTTTCCGATACAGGAAGTGGCCTACCTGTTCATTGGTATTTTCGTCACAATGATCCCTTGTCTGTTGATTTTAAAGGCCGGCGCGGAGGGCGCACTGGCCTTCCTTATCAAAGGTGTAAGCCAACCGGCCCACTATTTCTGGATTACCGGTGCGTTGTCAAGTTTCCTGGACAATGCACCGACCTATTTGACGTTTTTCAATACGGCCCTTGGCAGTTTCTTTGCAGGTCTATCCGAGCCGGAGGCGGTGGTCCTGCTGATGTCCGATAAGGCGATTTATTTGAAGGCCATCTCATCCGGAGCGGTCTTTTTCGGAGCCTGCAGCTACATCGGCAACGCCCCGAATTTCATGGTGCGCGCCATTTCCGAGGAAGCCGGAACCCCCATGCCGAGCTTCTTCGGGTATATCTTGAAGTACTCCCTTGTTTTCCTGGTACCCAGTTTTATTGTGATTACATGGATTTTCTATTAGGTGGCGGTAATGGTCAAGCTAGACCCTTTAGATTGCGGCGACCAACCGGTTTCAATCACCCGGAAACTGCGGGGGGCCAATGTGGCCATCATCGGTGGGGGCGAATTTTGCCGCAAGCTCATCGATTTTTTCCAAAAGCAGGATCTGTCGCCGCACAAACCCAATATTATCGCAGTGGCCGACATCAACCCGGGCGCGGGTGGCTATCAACATGCGCATCGGCTCGGCTTGATAACCGCAACGGATTATCGCGAACTATTGAATCTTGATCAACTGGATGTGATTTTAGAAATTACCGACGATCCAAATCTGGCCGCTGCCATACGGCAGGCAAAACCGCCCCGGGTTGAACTGATCGACCAATCCCACGCACGTTACTTATGGGACTCGCTTCAGGTCGAAAACAATCAGCACCACATTTCAAACCAATTCCAGAGATTGAAAGACAATCCAGCAGCGGTGGAAGGGCTGTTCGAGCAAAGTTTCGACTGCTTCAACAGAATCATCGCCCGCCGCAATGCCCGCTCCAGAGAGATCGAACTGGAGCTGTTGGAAAACGAGCGGACCCAGTCCCAAATCATCCAGGGCAGCACCATCCCCACTTTCGTCATCAACAAAGACCATATCGTCACCCACTGGAACACGGCCCTGGAAAAACTGACAGGCCAACCCGCCAGCAAGGTGGTGGGCACGAAACGCCAATGGGCCCCGTTCTGGAAGAAGGAGCGCCCCACCATGGCGGATGTCATTCTGGACCAGACCAGCAAGGAAGATATCCAGAAGCTTTACGGCTCTCATTGGCGCAAATCGATGCTGATCGAAGGGGCTTATGAAGCGGAAGTATTTTTCCCGACGGTGGGTGAATCCGGAAAATGGCTCTGGTTTACGGCGGCCCCCATAAAAGCGCCGGACGGCACCATTGTGGGCGCCATCGAAACCTTGTGGGATAAAACCGAAGATAAAAAGGCCGAGCATGAACGCGAGCTGCACACGAAAGAGTTGGCCGCCCTGTGCTCGATTTATACGGCACTGAGCGCTCCCAGCACCATCGACCAACGCATCGAGGCAGCCCTTGGAGAGATTCACGCGTTTCTCTCCGCGGATGACATCTGCATCTTTATTCAGGACCATCCGGATTCGATTTTCCTTAAATACCACTATGGCAAGCCGGGTCAACTGCCCTCCAGGGACCCTTCCAGCGACTATATGAAGCTGATCCAACAAATCCTGGAAAAAGGCGACGTGCTGCTGATCGAACGTCTCGATCCGGCCGTTCGGCCGGAGTTGGCGCATCTGGCCCAAGAGGGGTT
>JASFGJ010000016.1:0-15745 GCA_050123815.1 Desulfobacteraceae bacterium | reverse complement strand
CGGCAACAGGCACTGCCTGCCCCCAGGCAGTGCCTGTTGCCGATGTGTTTAGCGAGTGCAAAGGCTTGGCCCGCAACTATTTGAACCGGCAGCCGATGGTTGCCTAACAGGTTGATTGAATGGGGATCCCGATGAAATTTGCCATTTTTCGCTGCTGCCCGACATCGCAGTTTTTAACCTATTACGAGACGTCGACAAATGCCGTTTTGTCAAAATTGGGCGTCACGATTATCGATGTCAAGGAGTTCAACTGCTGTGGATACCCCTTGAAAAGTACGGACAAGTTGGCCTATTTGCTGGCCGCGGTCCGCAACCTGGCCCTGGCCGCCGATAAAGGCCTCGATTTGATTACCCTCTGCAATTGCTGCTTCGAAAGCCTCAAGGAGGCAAAGTCCATTATGGAGAGCGACGCGTCGATGCGTGACCGCGTATTGGAGGTGCTTTCAAAAGAGGGCCTTGTTTATCGTGAAGCGATTCAGGTCAGGCATCTCTTTGAAGTCCTGCTGGAAGACATTGGTATCGACGGCATCAAAGAGCGGCTCGTGACCGGCTATGATGGTCTCAAAATCGCGACCCACTATGGTTGCCACCTGCTGCGCCCAAGCCGGATTCTGCAATTTGACGACCCGGCGGCGCCGACACGTTTTGACGACCTGGTGCAGCTAACCGGGGCCCAAAGCGTTTCCTGGAAGTCCAAGCTGGACTGTTGCGGCGCCCCCGCCTTGGGGGCAGATGACGCGCTGTCCCTCAATCTGACGAAGCAGAAAATAAAAGACGCCCAGGCCGGCGGCGCCGATTTTCTCTGTGTGGCCTGTGTCTATTGTCAGCTTCAATTCGACCGCGTTCAGCATATGCATGTTGCCGCATCGTCCAACGGGAATTCCCTGGCGCCGATTCTCTATACCCAGCTTCTCGGACTGACCCTTGGCATCGCGCCCGGTGAATTGGGCCTGGATCAGCACTGCATGGACACTTCGGGACTGACCGGGTTTTTAAAGGGAAACGATTGATGTCAGGCCGGTACGGAGGCCCCGCACAAGACCAGCGGGCCTCTGTGCCGGCCGGTTTGAAAAATCGATTGAAACCTAACGTATGGATTATCCAAAAGCCAGCCATAAGTCGATTGTCGAGATACAAAACAAAGTGTTTTGCATCTTTGGGGATGAGCGTGTTTTCAATGCCAAATCACCGCTGCTGTTTTCTTCCATTCTAAAGAAAATTGGATTTAACGGTTCGTATGTGCCCTTCATGGTGGCTCCCCATCAAATCGGGGAAGCCGTTTGCAGCATGCGCGCCTTGAATATGGCCGGTGCCAATGTGACCGCTCCCTACAAGGAAAGCGTCATCACCCATCTGGATGTTCTATCCGAAGGCGCCAATATCGTCGGTGCCGTCAATACCATCACGCGCAACGGCGATATCCTGAAAGGATATAACACCAATGCCGTGGGATTTATGAACGCCATGACGGAGACGGGTTTCGATACCGCCGGAAAGACCGCCCTGGTGTTTGGCACCGGTGGCGCGGCCCGGGCGGTGGCGTTTATTTTGAACTGGCTCAGAACGGAAACCACACTGATCGCGGGCCGCAGTGAAAAAAAGATCCAACGCTTGATCGATAAAATTGGTGGCGAACCCCGACCCTTCGAAAGTCTATACCAAAAGACCCTCAAGGCCCACATCATCGTCAATGCCACTTCGGTGTCAACCGTTGAAGATTCTGCCGAGATGGCTCAATTGCTCAGTGGATTGGATGTAAAGGGCTGCCAGGTGATGATCGATCTAAATTACGGCCGCCGTAACAATATGTGGGAAAGATACGCCCGCTCAAAGGGGATCCACTACGTGGATGGCCTCACCACTCTGGCGCATCAGGCGAGACGATCGTTTATGCTCTGGACCAGGATCGATGTGGACGCCCGTGACTTTGTTACGGAACTTCGCAACTCTCTTCGGTTGGCAGAAACACCGTGAAAATCGATCCTTCGTTGGGCGTGCTTTCCACATTGATGGAGCCTCCCAGGGAGTTTACCAGTCCGCTGACAATGGGCAGCCCCAGCCCGGTACCGATGGTAAATCTCGTGTTGTCATTTTTGACGCGGTAGAAGCGTTCAAATATCTTCTTCAGATGTTTGGCATCGATGCCATACCCGCTATCGGCCACGGAGACACGGTACTGCTTGCCGGTAAACTCGGCCGTTACGGTGATCCGACCCTTGTTTTGAGTGTATTTGATGGCATTGGTAATCAGGTTGCCGAAAATGCTTTCCAGAACCATGGGGTCGGTATGGATGGTGGGCATCGGTTCGGAGGGAAGCACCAGGTCGAGGCGTTGCTCCTTGGCCTGGGCCTGGGCACTTAAAAAATCGACAATATCATGCAGCAGCTCGCCGAATTGAATCGGTTTTGACGTCAGGGAAGCCGTTCCGGCTTCAATGCGCGACAGATCGAGCAAATCGCCGATCAGCGATATCAAGCCCTGGGTCTTTTCCTTGGCACGGGAGAGCAGTTTGTGGTCTTTGTCTGCATCGCCCTCCATCATCTCGTTAATGGCTTTGGTGAGCTGGGCATGGATGGTCGAAAGCGGCGACCTCAATTCATGGGTCACCTTGGCCACAAATTCGGTCTTCATCTGGTCCATCATCCGCATGGAGGTGATGTCCATCAGATTGACCACCGCGCCCAGACACTCGCTTCGTTCTCCGATCACCGGCCGCCCCTTGGCCAAAAGAAATTTTTCACTGCCATGGTTGAATTCATAGGTGGGGATATCTTCGAAATCGACAAATTTTCCGCTGGAGATATTCTTGACCAGGCTGCAAAATCCGTCATCAGAGACATAGGTTTCAATGGGTTCACCGGCATTCAGGCAGGGATCCAGGTCCAAAAGATTCCGCAAAGCCGGGTTCAACAAAACAACCCGGCCATCGGTGTTGGTGACCACCACCGCGTTGGGGAGAGACTTGAGGATCGTATGGAGCCGGCTTTTTTCCGTATCCAAGTCGGCCAGCGTCCGCCGGCGTTCCTTTTCGAGCTGTTCACGCTCCCGGGTCAGCCGCAGGGTTTCACGGGCCCTGTTGACCACGATCCTCAATTGATCGGGTTCGAACGGTTTGGGGATAAAGTCGTAGGCGCCGTTTTTCATGGCTTCGATGGCGGTTTCGATGGTGGCAAAGCCGGTGATCACGATGACGATCACCGAGGGCGCTTTTTCTCGAATGTGCCCAAGGACCTCCATCCCGCTCATGCCGGGCATTTTCATGTCGAGAAGAACGATGGCCGGTTTTTCGCGGGCCAGAACTTCAAGCCCCTCGTCCCCCCGTGAGGCGAGATACACTTTGAAATCCATGCGTTTTAAAATCCGCTCAGACCCGTCTCGTATATTTTTTTCATCATCCACGATCAAAATGCGGATGGGTTCGGAATCGAGAGCCAATTTATTCTCCTTCAATGTTTTATGGGCAGTTCAATGATGAACGCCGTACCATGGTCCGGTCGATTGACGGCTTTAATTCTGCCTTTATGGGTGTTTACGATCCCGTATACGATGCTGAGCCCCAATCCCGTGCCTTCTCCTTCCTCTTTGGTGGTAAAAAAAGGATCGAAGATCATGGGCAATACGGTGTCAGGGATGCCGGGGCCGGTATCTTCAATTTCGATGCGAACGCAATCATTGTCCCGGACCAATGCGGTTTTGATAATCAACCGTCCTTTGCCTTGCATGGCTTGGGCTGCATTGAGGATGATATTCATGAACAGATGGTTCATTTGCTGAACATCGACGGAAATCTCGGGCAAATCTTCGGCAAGCAGATCCTGGATCTCGATATTTTGAAACAGGGATTGGTTTTCCAGGAGAAACAGGGTTCGCCGGATAATTTTATTGATATCGTGGGGGCGCACGAAGTAGTCGGTCTGTCGGGCGAACTCCAGCAGTTCTTTGATGGTATCGCGGCATCTCTCCGCATCTTTGAGGATGCGGGTGACGTCATCTTTAGCACCGTTTTCCAGATCATATTCTTCCAGCAGCAGGCCGGCGAACAGCATAATTCCGCCGACGGGATTGTTGAGCTGATGCGCCACGCCGGCCGCCAGTTTGCCCAGTGAAGACATCTTTTCAGCCTGAAGCAGCTGGACTTGCGCCTTTTCAAGCTCGGCTTTCATCTGCAGCTTTTCGCGCAAATCGTGGAAGGTGCCAATGGAGGCGACCTCCCTGCCTTTTTCATAGACAATGGCGGCATCCAGGCTGATGGGTATCCGGTCGCCGTGTTTGGTGACCACATCAACCTGGTACGAATTCAGCTTGCCCGCACCGCCATATTCGTCGGATCGAAGTTTACGCATCACCTCCCGGGCGACGCCTTCCGGATAGATATCGCTGATGTGCAGCTTCGTCATGGCCTCTTTGGCGCTGTAACCGGTGATTTGGGTGGCCATATCGTTGAACATCAGTATTTTACCGGCCATGTCGGCAGAAATGATGCCGTCCAGCGCGCTCTGGATCAGGTTCCGCAGGAACGCATGCGAGCGCTCGAGCTTGTTGACCAACCGTTTAAGGATGGGCACATCGTAGCTCATGACGGCAATGGCATCGATGGCGCCATCGTCACCGCCGCCTTCAGCTCCATCATCTTTGAAAATCGGATAGGCATAGAAGCAGAAATCCTCTTCATATTCAATCCGCCCGTCTGAATCGGGCCCCATGGCCGGCCGGCCGGTTTTGTATGCCTTCTCAGCCGGGCAGGCATCGCAAGGGGTGGAACGATCAAAAAGGGCTTGATGGCACAATTGTCCCACCATGGTGTGGTCGTCATTCAGACCATCGGCATTATCTTTGGAAGCCAGGACAGAAAAGGACGGCGATATCACAATCATTTGGCGTTCGAGCGCTTTGACGGCTCGCAGCAGGTGCGCTTGGGGTGGATTCAAATTATCACTCCGTAAATCAGAATTTTGATGACAAGATTTTTTCAATTACAATGTTCGATTGGTGAATGGAGCCTGTTTGGCGCAGGTCAGAGTATCGCAAAAAGGCAGTGGTGTGTCAATATTGAGAGCCAATGCATCAGCGGGGTGAGGCAAATTGTTTTTCTTCATACATAATTAAAAAAGCCTTGTTTATGCAAAATTTAAAATGACAGGATAAAGCACCCGCTGCTTCCACCGCCATTACCGCCATTTTCGGAGTCATTCTCTTCCGGATTGTTTGCTTGCACAGTGATGGTAACGATGGCTGTGTTCGAAACATCCTGGCTATCTTCGCAATGGTAGGTGAATGTATCCGTACCACTGAAACCGGGATGCGGCGTATAGATCAGATTTGCTTCATCGGTCTGCGCCACGGTACCGGCGTATGCGGACGTGGCGCTGTAGTCGGCAATCGTTAAACTGTCTTCGTCAACATCACGATCATTGGCGATCACATCGATGCTGACGGGCGTATCCTGGCTTGTGACGGCCGTATCATTGGTGGCCACCGGTGGATGATTGCCGGCGCTTGATTCAAAGGCGCCGATGTCCGGTGCACCGCCCGTATAATCATGGTTGATGCCCGGAATGGATACACCGGCGTTGACCAGATCACTGCTCGGGTCGAGGTTGTAGAGTCCGTTTGCCGCGTCAAAAAAATCCGGTGCCGCATTCAGTCCATTGGATTCCTGGCCGGTTGCCGCGCTGAACAGCGTGAGCGTCTCGTAGCGGGTGCCGTCCCAGCGCACCAGATCATTAAGACCTGTATGATATAAGTTGTCATAATCCAGATCCACCGGTTGGGACGTGTTGTTATTGTTGAGTGCATAATCCGTCCCGCTCCAGATATTATTGCGTGCATAGATTAGGTGCCAGCTGCCGGGAGACTTGATGTGGAGGCCGTTGTTATCGGGCAGGACCGCATCGGACGTATTGTGAAACAAATAGATGGGCCCGGATTGATCGTAGCCGCTGTTGAATTTGAAAGGGCTGCCTGAATAATCGTTGTTTCCCACGCCGGTGCGGTAAATGAGGTTTCTGATGGCGTAGACCGGCCCGTCATAGACCGGCGCCAACGAAATGCCCATGAGCACATCGTAAAAGGTGTTGCCCCAGATGCGGACGTTGCTGCACTGCCCGTCGGTCGTCACCCCGTCGTCTCCCATGCGGAAGACCACATTTTCGTAAACGTCGGTTTCGTTGGTCAAGGCCGCCGTTGACTCGGGGCAAACCCCCATACCGTCAAAATCATCGTGGAATGTGTTGCGTCGGATGATATTGCCCCGTCCGGTGAGCGGATCATAAAACGTGATTCCGCCATCTTCCAGCTGCCCCACACCCTTGATACCATCCCATGGCCAGTCGAAGATAGTGTCGGAAAAAACATTGTTCTGGATCACGTTGCGGTGGGATTCCCGTTTGATGCCCACGCCCAGATCATTGTTGATAAACGCACAACCCTGAACCAGATTATCGCTGGCATTGTTCATGTAGATGGCTTTGGCATAGCTGCCCTGGCCGTAGTGCTTAAAGGTCAGATCCAGGAAATAGATATAGTCCTGCTCTACCGTGAACGCGTTCCCATAACGGCTGACGACCATAGAGGCCGAACTGGGATCTTTATCGTTTTGCAAGTGCACATACAACGTGCTTCCATCTTGATAAAAGCCGGGCGTATTGTCCCATACCAGATTTGTCAGATCATCCAGGCTTGTATATGGGAACAGGCGTTTGCCGTCGGCCAGTACCAGATGAACGGCAGTCGCACTGACCGTTGTGCGGTAAACACCACCATTGAATTGGGCCCATGTCAAGGTGTCTTGCAGCGCACCGTCCAGCATGGCTGTTTCGCCGTTGTAGCTGCGAATGACAATGGGTGCCCCTTGGGACCCGCTGCGCGGCATGTTCAGGTTTCCTATGGCATAGGTGCCGCCGCGCAGAACAACAGCATCACCTGCGTTCGCCTGATTTACGCCTTCGGTCAGGGCACAGGGCGCCTCGAGCGTGCAGGTGCTTCCGCTGCCGTCCGGATGGACGAAAAAAGTGTTTACCTGCGCCGGAATGGTAATTTCAGAGCGCGTAGACATATTGGATTGTAAAACAACCCCATTCAAAGGCCCGCCATCCGGATCGCTGATGGATACCCGAACATCATAATCCGTACCAGGATTGAGCCAAAATAGACTTCCAACAAAGCGGTCTTCCGTGATGCGGGAAAGTGGAAAACCGGTCTGAAAGGTGTCGCTGCCGGTGCGGTATTCAACCGCGGCAACACCATCCTGGTCCGGATCGTCGCCGGTGTCCATGGTGACAATGACTCCCATGGCATGAAATGTCCCGTACAGTTCCAGGTTCGCAGCGGCCTTCGCAACCGGACAATCATAAGAAAAACCAGCCCAGCAAAAAAACAGAGCGATAAAATGAAAAATCCATTTCCGAGTAGACATCTTCTTTATCTCCTTGCGCTACCAATCAAGCAACCACCACCGTTGCCGTTATTGTTGTCGCTGTCGCCGTCACCGTCTGAATCTGATGCTTGCACTGTGATGTATACTGTGGCGTCAACCGAGGATAAAAGACCGTCATTGACTTGAAAGCTGAAGCGATCGTCACCGTTATAGCCGGTGCTTGGGGTGTAGAAAAGATTGGGCGCCGTACCGCTCACAGCACCGTTGGCGGGTCCGGAGGTTACGGTAAACGTCAGCTCATCACCGTCGGCGTCCGAACCGGCCAGGGTGATGGGAAACTCGGTGGCGTTCTCTTCAACATCCACCCATTGGTCTATGGCCACGGGCGCCGTGTTGGTCGATCCGCTTTGGTATTCATCGGCGCCGATGTCTCGTGAGGTCCCGACCGGACGCGATTGGTTGTCAAAGTCGTCATCGCAAAGTCCGGCGGCGATGGCCACCGCCTGGTTGATGGCCGCATCGGCGCTGCTTTTCAAGTGCAAATCCCCGTTAAGCCCATCGACAAAAAGCGACAACGGCTGATCGCTCAAATTGCCTGATAAAACGGCCGTGCCGCCCCGATCCATCAAATTGTGGGTGACCAGATTGTTAATCAGATCGGCATCGGTGTTGGAAAACCGGTATTCCATGGCGGCAAAGGGTGATTGCGTAAACGCCGCCGTGTTGTGAAGCACCTGAACTCCGCACGCCTGTGCCAGGGCGATCCCGCCGTCTGCCCCATATTGCGAGGCGAAGAGTTCGTCACGGCCGGCAAAAATGAAATTGTTGCGGATAATGCCGTCAAAGTGACCTACATGACCGGAAGCGTCCGGGCACGGGTCGTCACCATAAGTCCGTCCGCTGCCGCTTTCACGGAGTCCGAATCCGATCCCCCGGGTGTTGTTGATCAGCCAGTTGCGCTCGACAATGGTATCCCGGCTGCCGGTCCAGAAATGGACACCGTGCTCGGAAAGGCCCTGCGGGCACCAGAATCCTTTGATGATATTGTCCCGTATGACCCAGCCACGGCTCTGATGGCCGTCTACGCCCCCGGTATAGCAACTGCTATTGAGCTCCCAAACTTTAGCACGGCCGGCATCGGTCAGTTCAATGGTTGAACACGCCACCACCCCGTCGTCGGTAAAATGTACCGGATTGGAATGGGGATTGATCTTTATGGCCTGCTGGCCGGGGTCGACGATGTGCACATTGTAAATCAATGTGTTCAAGGTGTCCCCACCAATGGTGGAGACCACATGGATCGGATGGGTGCCGGCCCGTTTAAGGGTCACGTCGGCAATGGTCACATTGGACGCGGCGATCGTTATGATCTCCGATCGGCTGTAGTTGTCGTCGAAAATGACGCTGTCGCGCCGGCCGCCGGCCGATCGCAGCGTTACATTGGGCGTATCGATCCACAAATAGTAGCCCTTGGCGCCCAGATTGTAGGTGCCGTCGGCGATAAGGATGGTGGTGCCGGATGTCGCGGCATTCACGGCATTCCAAATCGCCTCCTCGGAGTCGGCAGTGACCGTCGTTCCGGTGGGTGGCGGCAGTGCCGGGCAGGGGCCTGTGGCAAAACAGATGCCCAAAAATGATACGATCGTCAGGGAAAAGAAAAATAGTGCAAAAAATGTAACACAAACCGCTTTTTTTACAGACATTACAACTCCTACTCAGAATCCAACCACACGCCTTGTGGGATGGCGATGCCCGGTTGTCAGGGCTTTAGAGCCATTTCAGATCAATTCAACGTCTGCAGGAACAGCCGACTGGGATATTGAATAGCAAAAAACATTCCAGGTCCGGATGTCCTTATGTCATGTTCTTTTATAAAATTATCGGCCCCGTTGGTTGACAAACCGCTGCACCGATGTAGTAGACTGAGATAAAAGACGAAAAACAGTTCGTCCGATTCTCTTCGTTGGACTACTTTCTGCTGATCTTCCTTCTGAACCGGCGCCTGGGCGGCATCATAACGCAATATCTCTATCTCTTTGGGCTGTGAGAGCGGCGTCGCGCCGCGACATGTGCAGTTCATGACATTCGAATAACGGCAGGACGCCGCGCACATAAAAATTATACACCCTCTGAAATAAAAACCTGTTCAATTGGACTTTCTACGAAAGCATTACACTTAATGGAAGGCAGGTGGTCATGATCATTGTCGGCGAGTTGATCAATACTAGTCGCAGCACCATTGAGGAAGCTGCCAGAAAAGGCGACCGCGCGTTCATTCAACGTATTGCCGTTAAACAATCGCAAGCAGGCGCTGATTACATCGACGTCAATGCCGGAACCTTCAGGGAGAAAGAGGTGGACATGCTGCCGTGGCTGGTTGAAACGGTCCAGGCTGCGGTGGATTTGCCTTTGTGCCTGGACAGCCCCAATCCAGCGGCGTTGGAAAAGGCCATGGCCGTTCACAAAGGCATCCCCATGATCAACTCCATCTCCTTGGAGAAAGAACGTTGCCAATCCATGCTGCCGCTGGTCACCGCCCATCCGTGCAAGTTGGTGGCCCTGTGCATGAAACAGGCCGCCATGCCCGCCACTGCCCGGGAGCGCATCGATGCCGCCGGTGAATTGATCGACCTGCTGACCCAGGCGGGGATGACACCGGAAGATATTTTTGTCGATCCGCTGGTTCAACCGGTCTCTGTGGATACCCGCATGGGCCGGGCCGCTCTGGAAGCCATCAGCGGCATCAACGCAAAATATCCGACGGTGCACATCATATGCGGGTTGTCCAACATCTCGTTCGGACTGCCGGAGCGCAAGCTGATCAACCGCTATTTTCTGTCGCTGGCCATGCACAGCGGACTGGATGCCGCGATTTTGGACCCAACCGACCTTCGCCTCGCAGCCGCCCTGAAAACCACGGCCATGCTGCTCGGGCATGACGACTTTTGTGAAGTATTTATCGAAGCTTATGAAAAGGGCGAATTGGCGATTTAATAACCGCAAGCGTTTTTTTAGGAGGTCATCATGGAATTTGAGGCTCTATCGCAAAGCGTGATCAAGGGCGATATGGGGGGCGCTGCCGCACTGACACAACAAGCCATGGACCAGGGGGGCGATCCCCAGGCAATCCTGGACAAAGGACTTATCGCGGCCATGGATGTGGTGGGGCAAAAATTTGCCCAGGGCGCGATGTTCGTGCCCCAGATGCTGCGCTCGGCCAAAACCATGCAGAACTGCGTTACCTTGCTCAAACCCCATTTTAAGGGTGAAGGCATCAAGACCAAAGGCAAGATTATATTGGGTACGGTCAAAGGGGATTTGCACGACATTGGCAAAAACCTGGTGGCCATGATGCTGGAAGGGGCCGGGTTTGAAATCATCGACCTGGGCGTGGATGTTGCTCCCGAAGCCTTTGCATCAGCCGTCACCAGGGAGAAAGGGCAGATCGTCGGCATGTCGGCCCTGCTGTCGACCACCATGCCGGCCATGACCGATACCATCGGCGCTTTGAAAGAGGCCGGATGCAGGGATCAGGTCAAAGTCATGATCGGCGGTGCGCCGGTAACAGCGGAATTCGCTACTGAGATCGGCGCCGATTGCTATGCGCCGGACGCCGGCAGTGCGGTGATGGAGGCCAAGGGTTTACTCGGCAGTTAGCGCTATAACCTGAACATAAAAACCAGCCCCCGGCGGGAGGGGTTGGGGGAGGGGGATATCATGCATACTATTCCGGTGCCGACTTGCCAGCCGCACCTCAAGGTGTTTGACCGGCCACAGACACTTGCCGTGCATAGCGCCGCATTGGAAATCCTGGAAAAAACCGGGATCCGACTGGAACACGACGCCGCCCGCCGGATGATCGCAGAGCATGGCGGGCGTGTTTACGATGATCAATGGGTGCGCATTCCGGGTTATCTGGCCGAAAAGGCCCTGGCGACCGCGCCGCGCCAGATCATTATCTACGACCAGAACGGCAAAAGGGCCATGGATCTGCGTGACCACAACTTCTACTTCGGCACCGGATCGGATACCACCTTTACCCTGGATCTGGACAGCGGACAGCGGCGTCGCTGCGTATTGAACGATACCGGCCGCTTTGCCCGGCTGGTGGATGCATTGCCCAATATCTCTTTTGCCATGTCCATGAGCAATCCCAAGGATGTTCCCAGGATGGACTTTATTTATGTCTACGCATTGGCGCAGATGGTGCGCAATACGAACAAACCGCTGGTCTTTATCGCCGATCGTCTCGAAGATATCACCCTGATCCACCAACTGGCCTGCCTGGTGACCGGCGGTGAGGATCACTTGCGTCGGAAACCTTTTATTCTCAACTATTCAGAGGCCATCAGCCCCTTGCGGTTTCCCGAGCATGTGGTGGACCGCCTGATCTTTTGCGCCCAAAAAGAGATTCCCATCTGTCTGCCGTCCGGTTCCAATGCCGGCGGCGGAGCGCCCGTCACCCTGGCCGGCGCCATGGCCCTCGGTATTGCCGAAAACCTTGCCGGGCTGATTATCCATCAACTCACCCAACCCGGCGCCCCGTTCCTGTTCGGCCCCAATGTCAGCGCCCTGGATATGAAGTCCGCCGTGGTCTCCTACGGCTGTCCGGAATGGAGCCTCACCCAGGCGGCCCTGGCGGATATGCGCGACGAGCTTTACGGGCTTCCCATCTGGTCGTATGCCGGCGCATCCGATGCCAAGGTGGTGGATGCCCAGGCCGGTGCCGAAGCCATGTTCTCCATTGCCACCGCCATGCTCTCACGCTGCAATCTCATTCACGATGTGGGCTACCTGGAGTATGGCAATACCTCTTCTCTGGAGATGCTGACCATTGCCGACGAGCTGATCGCCATGGCCGGGCATTTCACCGCCGGGATCGAGGTAAACCGCGACACTCTGGCGCTGGAGGCCCTCGAGCGCGTCAAAAACGCGGGCGCCAAAGGCATTTTTTTAACCGATGACCACACCTTTGATCATTTTGAGTCGGCGCTCTTTCTGCCCGGCCTGCTCGACCGTGCGCGCTATGACAACTGGCAGGCCGAAGGCGGCCACGACCTTTACCGCCGCAGCAACGACAAAGTCCGCAACATTCTTTCCGAACACCAGCTTGCGCCGGAAAAAGACGACAAACTGATGAAACAGATGGATAAGCTGTTGAACACGATAAAATAGCCGCAAAAGAGATAAAAAGGTGCCCCTGCTGTCTCCAAAGAAGATCAAACAGATCGACGCTGCCGGACGTGAGATTCTGTCCCGGGTAGGCGTCAAGGTGCTCGACGATGCGGTCCTCAAGCAACTGAAACGATCCGGCGCACGCGTCGCGTCGCAAAAACAGATGGTTTTTATGGAAGACGCCTGGCTGGAGGCCCGACTGTCCGACGCCCCGCCGCAGGTATCCCTATACGCCCGCCGTCCCGAACAGGACTTGACCCTGGGAAAGGGCCATGTCTACTTCGGAAACGGCGGCAGGGTGTTTCAGATCTTTGATACAGCCACCTGCCGCGTGCGACCGTCCATGCTGCGGGACATCGCCCAGGCCGCCTGTCTGGTGGACCGCCTGGCCAATCTGCATTTTTTCATCATCCCATGCCAGGCGTATGATGTTGCCGCCGACCACTACCATCTGAACGATTTTTTTCAGGCGTTCAACAACACAACAAAACACGTCATGGGCGGCTGCGACACCTTGGAAGGGGCCGTGCAGATGCACGCCCTGGCCGGCGCGATCGCCGGCGACGAGACCGCACTGCGCGCCCGACCCTTTGTCTCGGTCATTACCAACCCCATCAGCCCACTGACCTTTGACACCGTCGCGCTTCAGATTATCGAATTCTGCACCGGCAAGGGATTGCCGATCACCTGCGCACCGGCCCCCATTGCCGGGGCCACCGCACCGACGACGCTGGCGGGTACACTGGCCCAGATGCACGCCGAAGCACTGGCCGGCGTGGCCTTGATTCAGCTGCTGCAACCCGGGACACCGGCGCTGTACGGGGCAGTACCGTCGGTCATGGACCTGCGCAAAATGAATTTGGCCATCGGATCCGTGGAGACCGGCATGATGAACGCGGCAGCCGTTCAGCTGGCCCATCGGTATCGGCTTCCCATTTATGCGTCGGCCGGTCTGACCGATGCCAAGGTGCCGGACATCCAGTCCGGGGCTGAAAAAATGCTGTCGAATCTGCTGCTGGCCCAGGCCGGCGCCGACTTCATCCATCTGGCCGCTGGCATGCTCGATTCGGGCAACACCATCTGTTATGAGCAGTACATCATCGATGATGAGATGCTCGGCATGGTCTACCGCCTGCTCAAAGGCATCGATGTGAACGCCCGGACCCTGGCCCTGGACTGCATTGCCTCCGTGGGGCCCGGGGGCAATTTTGTATTGGAAGACCACACGGTCGACCATATGCTGGATCAACATTTCTACCCGCAGCATGGTGTGCGCATGCCCTTTGACGTGTGGCTCCGTGAAGGAGAGCCCACCATTGTGTCGCGTGCCCGCGACCATGTGCACGTGCTGCTGGCCGATCGCAAGGCCGTGCTGGACCGCGGCTGTCTTTCCCGAATCGCCCGACAATTTCCCCAAATTCAGGCCGTGGGAGGTAACTGATGCAAGGCCGTGACCATACCGGCACCGGGGCAAAGCGCTGCATCATCGCCTGTGATGTCTTTCGCAGCGCCCTTTTGCACCTGGGCATCGACAGGCCGGATGCGCCCCACACCATCATCTACCTGCCGGCCCATCTGCACCTGCGCCCGGACCATCTCGAGCAAAAACTTCTCCAGTGCCTTGAATCCGACGCGCGCACCAAAAGCTGTGCCGGGTGTCTTTACGGCAAGTGCTTCCCGGATATCGACACGGTCTTGAATGCCTGGTCAATCGAGCGCATCGAGTGCGGCCATTGTTATGAAATACTGCTGGGACGGGTCGTCCATGACAAGGTGATGACCGAACGGCCGGGTACTTTTTTTCTCGAAAAAACAGTGATCGAAGATTTCGACAACCTGTGCCGCGCGCCCCTCGAGCTGGATGATCCCCAAATGCGGGGCTGGTACTTTGAGCACTATCAGCAGGTCGTATACATTCGACAGCCTCTGGATCCCGATCTCATGGGAGAGGTCCGCCGCATCGCCAAACTGCTCTGTCTGGACTACACGGTAATGGATGCCGACTATGCCGATCTGGTGGCGTACCTGAAACAAAGAAATATTGTTTAGCGATGAAAAAAAACAAAAAAGCAAAAAAGAAAAAGCGCCCTTACCGGACCGCACCTGCTGCCAGGAACAAAAAAGTCAACTGGCTCAATGTCCTGCCGGACGATATCTGGATCCGGGTCAAATATGGACGGACCATTTACGAGGCCTTGCAGAAGACCAATCTCGATCTGGATTCGGAGTGCGGCGGATTGGGCACCTGCGGAAAATGCAAGGTCCGGATCGTCACACCCATCGGCTCTGCCGGTGAACAAGAGCGAAAACTGCTGACGCCCGGTGAACTGGAAGGCGGCATCCGGCTGGCCTGCCAAACCCGCATCAAAAAAACGCTGGCGGTGCACAGCAGTACGCGGCGCGATTCCACCGACATGTTTCAGATTTTAAAACACGGTGTTGAGCAAGAGATCGATATCGACCCCTTGCTGGACATTGTGCCATTGTCCTTAAGGCCGCCGGATCTGCACGATGCCGCTTCCGATTTCAACCGGGTGCGCCATGCGCTGGGCCCATTGTATACGGATTTGAAAATCACCCATAGTTGTTTGTCTTCTCTCTACGGCAATCTGCGCAGCACGGCGTTTTTCGGCGAGGCCTTGCTGCACCGCAGATGCATGCTGGCCTGGTCGCCCAAAGGCAGTCCAAACGGGCGTTACGGCCTTATTTTCGACATCGGCACCACCACCCTGGTGGGCAAACTGATCGATCTGGAAAACGGCCGTGAAAAGGGCGTCATTTCCCGTTTGAATTCGCAAATCCATTACGGGGCCAATGTCATTCGCCGCATTCAGTATATCCGCGAATCTAAAAAAGGTTTCAAGCGACTGCGCCGGCTTCTGATCAGGGATCTCAATGCCATTGCGCGCCGATTGGCCGAGGCCGGCGGCATCGAGACAAAAAATATCTTCGTGGCCGTGGCGGCCGGCAACACCACCATGCAGCATATCCTGCTGGGGCTGGATCCCAGCGGCATCGCCGAAGCCCCCTTTGTCCCGGTGGTCACCGAAGGCGTCACCTTCCCCACCCGCCTGCTTAATCTGGACCTGAACCCGGACGCCATGTTGTATGTCCTGCCGTCCAAATCCGGATATATCGGCGGCGACCTGATGGGATTCATTCTCTCCTCGGGAGTGGCCGAACTGGAGGGCAAG
>JASFGJ010000015.1:0-16080 GCA_050123815.1 Desulfobacteraceae bacterium | reverse complement strand
TCCTGGCGCCGTTTTAAAGAAAGTCGCTCGGCTTTGGCCTTGCTGGAAGATCAAACCCGCGCCGACGCCGCGCTGGATAAATTCCTAAAGGCCATGATGATCCGCTGGCCCGATATTGCCGGACAATTGGTATCCGCCGGGTTCGATACGGCGGTCCATGATCTGGAGGTTTCCAGCCAGGCGCAAACAGGCAGGGCGCTGGAAACCATGTGGGCCGATGCATTGACCCGCCAGATCGATCAAACGGCAAAGCGTTTGAGCAACATTGTGCTGCAATTGATTTTTAATCTGCCCGGCGTGGCCCTGATGGGGTATGTGGGCTGGTTGACGGCCAAAGGATTCTTCAGCCGCGTCTATTTGACATCCGACTTTTTTCTGCATGCCCTGTTGACCATTGGTCTGATTTTACTGCTCAGCTTTTTTCTGTTCCAAGGCATTGTCAGGCTTGCAGCCGGCCGTGGGCGGATCCAGCGTCGCGCATTTGAGGCGGTTGAACGCACAGCGGCCCAGCAGCCGGTGCTCGCAACCAGGGAAATTGCACGGCAGGTTGCAACAGTCATCGAATTGGCCGGAGCCGACGACGCCGGCAAGTAACCCTAAAGGCTATGATTTCGAAGTAACATCCGACATGGTTTTTTCCACCATCTGGTAGCCTTGATCCATCATGTCTTTCAGTTCTTCACAGCCCTTTTTATAGGTCTTGAGCCACTCATCGATGGCGTTTTTCACCTCCACCGGGAAATCACTCGCCTGGCTGAGCATTGCGTTCAACATCAGCTTGTTCTGTTCATAGGCCCCCATGATCATATTGTAATTGTTGTCGAATGCCAGCTTGTACATTTGCATCATCTGTCTGGCCATCTGTAACTGGTCCATTCGGAAATCTCCTTATCAAAATGTTAACGTTTATTGGTTCCGGCACGATTGGAGCGTGGGCAATCCGACGGATGCCCAACGCTTCCAATGGCGGCTAAAAATAAGAACGATGGCTCCAAATCTCCTGCTCCAGGTTCTTTTTATCTTCTTTGAGCGTGAGATACATGGATGCATTTTGAATGGCCAGCGCGCCGGTATGGGCCAGCGCTTCGACGAGCATTAAAAAGTCCTTTGCATATTGCCGCTTTTGCTTTGAATAAAGCCGCATCACGCCGATCACGCTCTCTTTGGAGCGAATCGGCACGCACACCATAGAGGCAATACCCTCTGCTTTGGTCTCTTTGGTGTACTGGAGGCGTTTGTCTTCGGCAACATCGTCGATGACGATGGTCTTTCCTTTCAGGGCTTCGGAAATACTTTTCTGGGCCAGCACGGCGCCTTTGTTTAAAAATTTCTCGCTCAACCCGTAGCTGGCCACCAAATCCATCGTGTCGGAATCTTCATTGATCAATCGGATTGTGGCGCCCTTCATGCCCAGCGCCCGGCACGTCTTCTCCGTCATGTTGTTGAGCACTTGCCGAATATCCAGGCTTGAATTGATGGCCGTCGTCAACTCCAGAAAAAGTTGTGCGTTTTTCTGCATGCGTTCAAAAAGCCGCGCCCGCTTGACGGCTATGCCGCCATTTCCGGCCAAGGCTTTTAGAAAGACGACCTCCTGCTTTGAAAATTTCCGTTTTTCCGCCGTATAGAGCGACAGCACGCCGATGCAACGATTGTCCACCATCACCGCCACCGTTAAAATAGAGGCGATGCCTTCGGCCTTTTTCTTGTCGTGATGCTCCAGACGCGGATCGGTGGTGGCGTCTTCGAAGGAGAGATGGCCTTTCTTTGTCAAGGCGGTCACGATCTTTTTGGCCTTCAATGGGCTGGCATGCAGGTAATTGTCCGACAGCCCGTATTGCGCCTTCGGGACAAACACATCCTGCCTTGGATCGGATAGAAACAAGCAGGCCGCCTTGCCATTCATTGCTTCGGTTGCGCTTTGCACGATCAGTTCCAACAACTCTTCCCTGGTTGCCGCCGTGCCGAAGGCTTGGCTGAGCCTGCAAAATGTCTCGAAAAAATCCTGCTTTTTCGTCATTGCGAATCTCCTTATGATCGTCCCGGTCAGCTAATCGGGGTTGGGGCGCCTGAAGTATCCGTTTTTTTTCGCCGGGCTCCTGCCTTCGGCGCCGAAGCACGGGTAGGTTTGGTCTTCCCACGGAGAACGGTTGCTTTCGGGGTTGACGGTGCGTCTCTTTCTCCCAGCCATCGCGAGATCTTTGGGGCAAATTCCTGCTGGCACTTTGAGCTGACATAGATTCCGATATGGCCGGTCCTGAGACAAATATCCTCGGTGTCTTTGCTGCCTACGGCGGATGTCAGCCGTTCGCACGACTCCGGTGGAACCAGGTGATCGTATTTGCCATAAATATTGAGCAGCGGCATGGTTACCTTTTTTAGATCGACACGCCGCCCCCCCACCACCATCTTATTTTGAATCAGCAGATTCTGTTGATAGCAATCCCTCAGGAATTCGCGGAAAGTCTCGCCGGGAATATCCGGACTGTCGAATATCCACTTCTCCATCCGGACGAAATTTTCAACAAAGGTCTTGTCGGCTGCGTTTTCAATAAAGCCCACATATTTATCGATCATCAAGCGGGCGGGATTAAGCAGCAAAAAACCCAGATTGAGCATGTCGCCGGGGATATTGCCGAATGTTTCGACCATTTGATCGACCGGGGCTTTTCTCATCCATAGATTGAGCAGTCCTGTGTCGATGTCGAAGTGGGTCGGTGTCACGGTGGTAATCAGGTTTTGAATTCGCTCCGGATGCAGAGCAGAGTAAATCACACTGAAGGTGCCCCCCATGCAGATCCCCATCAGGTTGATTTTTGACACCTTTTCTCTGTCACAGACAACATCGATCATGCTGTCCATATAACCATTTACATGATCATCGATACCAAGATAGCGATCCTTGCGCGTGGGATATCCCCAATCGACCATATAGACGTTCACGCCTTCGTTCAGAAAATTCTGCACCACACTTCGCCCCGGTTGCAAGTCCAGCATGGTTTCCCGGTTGATTAAGGCATAGACCAGCAGCAAAGGCGTCTTGACCCGCTGCTCGGTAACCGGCGCGTAGTGTTTGAGCTTGACCCGGTCTTCGGAATAGACCACCTCATATGGCGTCGTGGCAATATCGGCATCCAGCGGCCCAAGCAAAACGTCCTTGGCCTTTTCAAGACGCTGCTGCGCCTGTCCGGCCTCTTCGGTCATTTTTTTAATAATCAAGTCAACTGGAATTTTGTGATTTGCCATTGTTTGCCCCCCTTTCTATCCCCGGCAAGTGTGTCCAGCAGTGGCATCGATGCCATCATCGGGATCGGGAAGTATTCTTCCCGTTGTCGCGGAGACGTTTTTTCAACAAATGAATCTCCTTATAAAGCTCATCCAGATCATCCTGGGTCGGCACGGAGAGTGATCTCAGCATGTCGTTGATTACATCCTGCCTTGTTCTGTAAAACTCGTTCAAAGCCTCTATTGTCTTGCGCAGCGCATCGGGAAATTCGGGTTGCTTGAACAGCTCCATGTAGCACCCCTCCAGAACTTGAATCCACAGGCGGTAGTAAACTTTCGGGTCGTCTTCCAGCTCACCCGTGTCCGTCATATTGGAGATCTTCTGCTGCATGACTTTAAAGGATTTCTCTATGGGAAGATAAAGTACATGTAAAAATTCGGAGACCGCCGCCTGAAACACGTTGGATTTATCTATGGCCTGCAGGGCTTTTTCCTGGTAAAAACGCCCCAATCCGATTTGAGGGATGTTTAAATACTGGCTGAACTCCTTTTGGTAGGTGTCGGTCCAGCGGTGGAGCAGCTCCTTATCGAGCTGCTGAAAGTCATCGGGCGTCACCGATTTCCCGGTTTTTGTGAACCAGTCGAGCATCTCTTTCTGAAACTTCATGTAACTGTTCAGACAGGTCTGGGAAAAGCCCAGCAACATATCAGGGGTGGTCTTGGTTGCGGATTGAAAGGTCTCCAGCGCCGAAGGGGAGGTCATGCTTTTGGTAATGGCCTGCCACATCTTCATCGAGGCTTGGATGCCCTCATCCAACCGGCCCTTAGGTTTGGGGTCGTCGTCGGGCTTGGGCGGAGAACCGCCGCTGCTCAGCGTGTCGATAAATGGAGACCAAAATTGGGTAAACATCGTCATCCAGCTAAACGGAGAGGATGCCTGCTCCTTTGCCGACTCTTGTTTTTCCGTCATCGCACTCCTCCTCCGGCAAGCGCCACGTCAAGCCACTTCCCAGAAAGTATCGCTTCCATTAACAGGTTCAAGACACTGCAACACCCGCCATCCACAGGGGCATCGCCCTTGCGTGATCGTCTCAGGATCAATGAAGTGTCCAGTTGCGAATAAGTTACATTTTTAATTCGATGACATGCACAGATACAAAACAGTTCGAAAGCAGTTCTGTCCAAGGATAGCAGGTAGGTACAGCAAGGAACTCTGTTGGAGGTATGTTAGCCATGCAAAGCACAGCGGCCATATCATGTAGCATTAAAATCGCAGCGCGTCAACGGCTACCCGCAAAGCAGATGGGTTGGATTTTCCCGCCAAGCGGAATTTAAAAGATTAAGTGCCTGGAATGAAGCCTATCCTGGAAATATTATGGCCTCACGATGGACGCTTTGTCGAGCAATTTTTTCCCCGCCGGTCAAATCGCATGGTTTCCTCTGAAATCTGATAGCCGGGCCATTATTTCGAGCGTCTGCTTTCCCGGTCGTCCATCGCCGACAATACAATCATCGACCTGGACCACCGGCACCAGGCCTTTATTCGTCCCGGTAATAAAAACCTCATCCGCCTTGATCAACTCCGCTTTGGGCAGATCTCTTATTTCGACGGGGTGTCGGCAACGCGTGATGTCCAGCACGCATTTGCGTGTAATGCCCGAAAGAATATCGCGACCCGGTGTCACCAGTGTCTTGCCGATGAAGGCAAACAGGTTGCTGGTAGCGCCCTCTAAGGCGTTGTCCGCATCATCGAGATAGATCACTTCGACGGCTTTATGTTCACGGGCCTTGCGTAGAGCGATGGCGGCCGGAAGATAGTCGAGGCTTTTGGCGCCTGGAATGTTGCGCCGGGCTTTCATGGTAATGACTTTAATGCCCTTGGAGGTCCACCATTCGGGCAGTTTGGGCAGCGGCGTAACAAGTACGATCAGCCGCGGCGGCCCGCTGGGTGTCATGAAATCCGAACTCGAGCCGCCGGTCACGATGATGCGGATATTGGCCTCATCCATCTCATTGCGTGCCAAGGTCTGCTGCACCACATCGCAGATGGCATCGTGAGACCACGGTATGTCCAGGTTAATTTCTTTCGCCGAATTGAGCAGGCGCGCCACATGTTCTTTCAGAAAATAGGGTTTCCCATCGTAGGTGCGCAGCAAGTCGAAGACGCCGATGCCTCGGATGATGGCCAGATCATCCACCGGAATGACGGCCGCATCGGCCGGCACGAATTGACCGTCCACATAATAGATGTTCATACAGGCTGCCTCAAAACGATTTCAAACACGATCCTACGTCAACCGCCGGGAGCGTCACCGCTCATTGGCGAACCCTATTCATACATCAGGTCGCGCCTCAACTCAACGGGCTGTATCCCAAAAAGGAGTTGATGCGCAGCATATCAACCGGCGATGTGCGGATAATTGGGTTGATTCCAAAAAGGGTCTGGCGTAAGAATCAATCCTTAGGGTTCGCATGAAATGGAATGCATTAACTTACCAAGCACGAAGGAGCTTCGATGATTCACCCCTTGTACCCCCATTTGCTCTCTCCGCTCGACCTGGGTTTTACCCAACTGAAAAACCGGACGCTGATGGGTTCCATGCACACCGGACTGGAAGAACTGCCGGACGGTCCCGAGCGGCTGGCCGCATTTTACAGCGAGCGGGCCAGCGGGGGCGTAGCCCTGATTGTTACGGGCGGAATCTCGCCAAACGAGCAAGGACGGATTGCAGACCACGGCTCCATGTTGAACGATGAATCCGGAATCGAAGCGCATCGAACCATCACCCGGGCAGTGCAAAAACACGGCGCCAAAATATGTATGCAGATCCTGCACACCGGGCGGTATGGATTTCATAAAAATTTAGTGGCGCCTTCGGCCATTCAGGCTCCCATCAATATTTTCAAACCCAAGGCCCTGACGGAAAATGAGATCGAACAACACATCGATGATTTCGTCCGCTGCGCACGGCTGGCCCAAATGGCCGGCTATGACGGCGTGGAAATAATGGGTTCCGAAGGATACCTGATCAACCAGTTTATCGTGCAGCACACCAACCAGCGCACCGACCGGTGGGGCGGTGATTATGAAAACAGAATTCGGTTCCCGCTCGAAATCGTTCGCCGGATTCGAAAGGCGCTGGGCGAGAACTTCATCATCATTTATCGCTTATCCATGCTCGACCTGATTCCCAATGGCTCCAACTGGGACGAAGTGGTTGTGCTGGCACAGCAAATCGAGGCGGCCGGTGCAACCATCATCAATACCGGTATTGGATGGCATGAAGCACGGATCCCAACCATCGCCGCCATCGTCCCCCGTGCGGCCTTTTCCTGGATCACGGCCAAGCTCAAGTCTGAAGTAGAGCTGCCGTTGATTACCAGCAATCGCATCAATACCCCGGAAGTGGCCGAAGAGGCACTGGCCAACAATGAGGCGGATCTGATCTCCATGGCACGCCCCATGCTGGCCGATTCTGAATTTGTCAACAAGGCCGCCACCGGCCGCGCCCACCTGATCAATACATGCATTGCGTGCAACCAGGCTTGTCTGGACCACATTTTCCTCGGCCAGGTGGCCTCTTGCCTGGTAAATCCTCGGGCGGGACACGAAATCGAACTGGCCTACACGCCGGCCCGAACCCCAAAGAAACTGGCCGTGGTCGGAGCCGGGCCGGCCGGGCTGGCCTTCAGCACCGCCGCTGTCGAATGCGGTCACCAGGTGGTCTTGTACGAACAAGCGGATCGCATCGGGGGACAGTTGAACCTTGCGCGCCAGGTTCCCGGCAAATTGGAATTTGAACAGACCCTGAGATACTATCAGCAGCAACTGCCACACCTGGGAGTGGAGGTGCGGCTGAACACCCGCGCCACGGCCCATGAGCTTTCAACGGCCGGGTACGACGCGGTCATCGTCGCTACGGGTATCCTGCCGAGAAAAATTGACATTCCCGGACATGATCATCCCAGCGTCCTGAGCTATATCGATGTGCTGACCCGCAAAGCGCCGGTAGGAAAGCGGGTCGCCATCATCGGTGCCGGGGGAATCGGGTTCGATGTGGCGCTCTATCTGACGTATGAAACATCGGATAACAGCCTCGATCGCGAAGCCTTCCTGTCCGACTGGGGAATCGATACCAGCCTGCAACATCCCGGGGGTTTGAATCCCGACGGCGGACGGCCGCCGGTAATCGAACGGCAGGTGTATCTGCTGCAGCGCAAAGGCAGCAAGGTAGGCGCGGGCCTCAGCAAAACCACAGGGTGGATTCACCGCGCCCAGCTTCGCAAAAAACAAGTCACGATGCTCAATGCCGTCACTTATGAGCGCATTGACGACCTTGGGCTGCACATCGTTCGCCGGGATAAGAAGATGTCCCTGGCCGTCGACAATGTCGTCATTTGCGCCGGCCAGGAGCCGCTTCGCACCCTGGCGGACGAGCTGGAGCAAAGCGGCATCCCCGTTCATGTGATCGGCGGAGCGGACGTGGCCGCAGAGCTGGATGCCAAGCGGGCCATCGATCAGGGGGCCCGGCTGGCGTCGAGGATATAGAGGCTTTAAGATAATTAATTTGGACTGCGTTATCGGTCGTCGCGGTATTCCAATACAGCTTCCTCCCTATAGCCTTGCCAAATTAATTATCTTAAAGCCCATAGCTGCACCTACGCATAGCGATTCCAGCAAAGAATATCATCGATCGGTTTTCGGATCTTCGGGCGGATGGTTCCATCGGCTGGATACCCCAAGGTGATCAATAAGCCGACGCGCCTGGACGAGGGAATGCTCAGCAGCCGCTTCACCTTCTCCTCTTTGAACCACCCCAGCATGCAGGTACCCAATCCTTCGGCTGCGGCCTGCAGACAGAAGTGCCCGGCGGCAATGCCTATGTCGATCCAGGGGAAATCCCGTTTTTTTACCGCGGCCCCGATGCGGGATGTCAGCTTGGCCGCCTCCACCACAATCACGACATGCACCGGCGCCTGCTTGGTCCAATGGTTGAGCGGCAGCCAGCGGTCGGCCGTCAGATCGGCCAGTTGATTTTTCAGCTCCGGCTGATCCACCACGATGAAACGCCACGGCTGGGAATTGCATGCCGACGGCGCCAGCCGGGCCGCTTCTATGCAGCGGCGGACCTTGGCAGTTTCCACGGCTTGGGCGGTATATCCACGGACGCTTTGACGTCTCCGGACAAGCTCCATAAACAACTCATGTTGCATCTTTTTGTTCTGACCGGTATGTGTGGGTTCTCTTTTCATCATCAATCTGCGCGCTTTGAGTGTACCATCCTCGTGGCATGTGTATCATGAGCGCCATCACGGAGGAGTTCGTGTGATTCATACGTTGGACATCAAGATCAGAGGCTATCATATCGATGTGTTCGGCCATGTCAACAACGCACGCTACCTGGAGTTTCTGGAAGAAGCCCGCTGGGCGGCCTTTGAGGAGACGGTCGATCTTCAGATACTGGCGCAAAAAGGCTACGCCTTTACGGTGGTCAATATCAACATCAATTATCGCAAACCCGCCGTTATGAACGACATGCTGCGCATCGAGACCCGGATCCAGCGACTGGGAAACCGCAGCGGCGTCATCCATCAGGCCGTCAAACATAAAGGCAGCGATGCCGCTGTCGCGGATGCCGATGTGACATTTGTTCTTTTTGATGTAAACAACCTGAAGGCCGCCACCTTGGAAGGAGAAGTGCTCGAACTGCTGAAAACCGTATAGCGGCCCATAGGGTTTGTACAATAATAAATTTGCATTTTTAACGGGGTGCATCGATGATTTATATTTTTGATGAGATGCATCGGCGCTTAAAAATATGAATTTATTTTTGCGTGAACCCGTGAGGCGGCGCCATGCTAAACGATGATGAATTTCGCCGTGTGCTGGAACACCTGGATCGCCCTTGGGCCGGCTTCCGCAAAGTGCGCAAAGGGGTCAAAAAGCGACTTCGCCGGCATATGCAGTCCCTGGGATGCGACGCCGTCGAGACCTATCTGCATATCCTAGACCGTCAGCCGGAAGCCCGCGCAGCGTGCGACCAGCAACTGATCGTGACCATCAGCCGTTTTTTCAGGGATCACAGGCTGTGGGCCTCTTTGCGAGATCGCATATTGCCGCAATGGCTGGCCTCCCTGCGCGGCCCTGTGCAGGCGTGGTCCGCCGGATGTGCCAACGGCGAGGAGCCGTACAGTCTGGCCATCCTGTGGGAAGAGGCAGCCACGGACCGTCCCTTGATGGTTACGGCCACAGATGCCAGCAGCCAATGCCTGGCACGGGCGCAGGCAGCCCTCTACGATCGCAGCAGCCTCAAACAGGTGCCCGAAGATCTGCGAATAAAGTATTTCGAGCAACCCCTTGCCGGACGCCGCTTTGCCCTTAAGCCACTGCTGAAATCGAAGATCCGCTGGCAGCAGCGCGATCTTTTCGACGACCCGCCGGCGGACCGGTTCCATTTGGTTTTTTTACGCAACAACCTGTTGACTTATTACCGAGGCTCAGCGCAAGTCCGGGCCTTCGAACAGATTGCCCGCACGCTGGTCGAGGGTGGTTATCTGATCGTTGGGTCTCACGAACGTCCGCCATTGACAGGGCTGGATCTACACCGGGATGACGCCTGCCCGTGGATCTACCGGCGTACCTCATAGACGTTAAGCGAATGTTGTTCGACTGCGTTATCGGTCGTCGCGGTATCGCAATACAGCTTCCTCCCTCCAGCCTTGAAAAAATTCTCTTAATGGGTATGGGCTTTTAAGCCAACCGGTTGACAGTAATTCCCGTTTGCGACATAACCGGATAGTCTATCAAAGCCGCTTCCGGCTATTCGGCAACCCCCATGCAACCATTCATTGGAAGGAAAGCAAATGAAGACTGGCAAATGCCCCAAATGCGGTTCGGATAAAATTTTCTCCGCAGTGGACATGCCTCTCAAAGGAGGTCCTTTTGGAAGCAACTCCATCCCCATCAGCCTGACCTCCATGGCGGCCCTGGACAATTATGTCTGCGTCGACTGTGGTCTGGTTGAGCGCTATGTCGCCGATGAAGAAAAACTCGATGAGATCGCCAAACGCTGGTCCCCGGCAAATGCACCCCGGGAAGAAACCCAGGAGTAGCGGCGCACTATAGGCTTTAAGACAATTCATTTGGCAGGGCTATAGGGAGGAAGCTGTATTGAGATACCGCGACGACCGATAACGCAGTCCAAATGAATTGTCTTAAAGCCTATCACCAAAGCGCGTAAAGGACAGCAGCCATGATACTATCCGCGGGCAGACGCCGCATTCGCGGCATAAGACACTTTGGTCTCATTTCCCGCATCCTGATCAAACACGGACTCGGCGAGTTTGGAGACCGCTTATGGGGCCGCAATCGTGGGCGCCGGAAAACCGGCCGGCTGGATCCGGTGCGGCTTCGTCACGCACTGGTGGAGCTGGGGCCCAGCTTTATCAAGCTTGGCCAGCTGATGAGCACCCGCGCCGACCTGTTTCCTCCTGAATATATCGATGAATTCAGTAAACTGCAGGACCAGGTGCCGCCGATTTCTTTCGACCGGATACGCGATGCCATTGAAAGTGAACTGCGCCAGCCCCTGGAGCAACTGTTCGACGACTTCAACCCCCAGGCCATGGCCGCGGCCTCGGTGGCCCAGGTACACACGGCCCATCTTAAAAGCGGCGAGAAGGTGGCCGTCAAGGTGATTCGACCGGGCATCGCCAAGCGGATTCGCAACGATATCCAACTGATGTACTACTTTGCCGATAAGATCGAAAAACGCTTCGAACTGGGCCAGGTGGTCGGCGTCGTCAACCTGGTCAAAGAGTTCGAACGAACCATTTTCCGTGAACTGGACATGCTCACCGAAGCCGGCCATATCGAACGTTTTGCTCAGAGCTTCGAAACGATCGATGAAATCTATATCCCCAAAGTCTTTTGGCAGCATACGGCCAAATCGGTGCTGGTCATGGAGCACATCGAGGGCATCAAGATGGACAACGTGGCGGAAATCAAGCGTTGCGGCATCGATCCCAAAGAGGTGGCGCTGATCGGCCTTCGTTCGTTCTCCCGCCAGTTGATGGCCGCCGGTATCTTTCACGGCGACCCTCACCCGGGCAACACCATTGTCATGCATGACGGTCGCGTCAGCCTGGTCGACTTCGGCATTGTCGGCTATCTCGACGAAGAGACCATGCTGCAAATCGCCCATCTATTTCTCGGGTTTGCGGAGCACGACTATGACATGGTGATGGAGGCGCTGGAAGCGGCCGGTCTGATCAATGCCAAGCAAATGAATCTAAAACGTTTCCGGATCGACCTGAAAGAGATGGCCGAACCGTTTTACGGCCGTGCCCTGGAAAACATTTCGGTCAAGGATGTTTACGATCAGATCATGCGCCTGATTTTCAAATACCGCATTGTGATGCCGCGAAATCTGCTGCTGCTGCTCAAAACATTCATCCAAACCGAGGCGCTTGGAAAGATACTGGGTTCGGACGCCAGCCTGCTGGAGGTGACCCGGCCCTACGCCAGAAAACTGCTCGAGCAAGGCTACGATGCCCAAAAGCTGATCCGCAACGTAGGACGCGACATGAAAAGCGCCGGTGGCTACCTGCGATGGATGCCCAAGCTGACCCATGACATCTTTAAACGCATTGCCGGCGGCGACCACCGCCTGGAGCTTAACCACGGCGGCCTGGACCCTGTCACCAAAAAATTTGAACGGGGCTTGAACCGTCTGACCGTCGGGCTGGTTGTTTCGGCCTCTCTGATCGCCGCCTCGCTGATTCTCAATTCGGCCAAAGAGGTGCTGCCGCTTGAACTCGGCATACTGGGACTGGGAGCCATCGATATTACGGACCTGCTGGGACTTACCGGGTACTGCATTGCGACGTTTTTGGGGATTTGGCTGGTGATATCGATTATACGGTCCGGAAAATTGTAGCTGACGGCGCCTCGGTAACACAATAATCCCCGATATTGGAATCTCGTTGGTTGCCTTCCAGACACATAGGCAGCGTTGCCGTCAGAGTTTTAAGTTTAAAGTGTTAAGTTGTTGTATTCTATCGATTTATAGCATTTTAACATAATAGCAGGGCGGGCTCCGTATCCGCCTTGTTCGCAGCGGCAAGCTGGGCCGTGCCCAAGGCCGACGCGGAGGCCGGCTTTACGGTTCGGGCATCGCCGTCATCGAAGCAATGGTCCTCGTAGGGCAGGGCTCAGTCCCTGCCTTTCGGCCGGCACGGAGGCCGGCCCTACGAAGACCATTTCCCGGCCAACGGTGTCACTTCAAGCGTAGGGACGGGCCTGTATGGATTCCTATCTACGGCTATAAACATTCTCCCACCAGAAACGCATAGAAAAAATCAGATAGAATTCCTCGATCCGGCTAAAAAACCGGCTCAGCTGGCAAACCGGCCAACCGGTTCCCGCGGTTCGGGTATTGAACGGGGCGCGACCTAATCAAGCTTTAAACTTTTTCTGATACGAAACTAACAAGATGAATATAGAGTTGTTAAAATTTGGCACCTGTCGCAAATGAAGCACGCTTTTGTTTTTCGATCCGATGGTAAATATCAAAAAGGAGGATACCGGCATGTCGCAGAACATATTGTTCAGAATTTTTCTGTTTTCACTGATCATCTCAGGTCTCATGGTTCCCATGGCCCAGGCAGCGAACACCCTCAATTTTATTGTTACAGATCTGGAGGGGCTGGAAGAGGTGCAACGCGAATTCGGCCCGTTTAAGAAACTGCTGGAGAATCAAACCGGCCTCAATATCAAATTCTACCCGGTTACAAGCCGTACCGCCGCAGTTGAGGCGGTAAAGGCCAAGAAAGCCGATTTCGTACTGACCGGACCGGCTGAATATGTTGTCATGCGAAATTTATCCGATTGTTATCCGATTATTGGTTTCTCCCGACCCGATTACTTTTCGGCCATTATTGTTAAAGCCGACAGCAATATCAATTGTGTATCGGATCTTAAAGGGAAAAAGGTTGCCATGAGCAGCATCGGATCCACGTCCGGACATTTAGGTCCGTCTCAGGTTTTGATGGACAATGGCCTCAATCCGAAAACGGACATTCAGGTTGTCCACACCAGCAAAGAGATCGCTTGGGAGTCCCTGAAAAAAGGCGATGTGGCCGCGTGGGGTTACAACGCCACTTCCTTTATGCGTTTTCGGGACAAGGATACATCCGTTCGACCGGGCGCCTTTAAAACCATTGCCCGCGGACCGGACCTTCCCAACGATGTTTTGGTGGCTGCCAAGCACGTCGATAAAAGTATTGTGAAAAAAATCGTTTCGGCAATTACGGAACACTCCGATGACCTCATCCGGGAAATCCTCAAGGGTGAAGACAATCAAAAATATCGCGGAATGCAATTTCTGGCAACAATCCATGACGACAACTACAACTATGTTCGAGATATGTACCGAACCATCGGCCAACCCAAATTCGCGCAATTTGTGGGGGATTAGAGATGGCCTCCCACGCCGTTTCCACATTGCCGCTGCCAACTCAGGAAGCGCCGGTGCAGTCCTCTGCACCGGCAACGCCCGGTTTGCCGCATGCCGATATCGAGATTGCAGGGCTCTGCAAAAGCTTTGACCGCAAGCGTCCTGTTTTACAGAATATCCACCTGACCATCCCACGCGGACAGGCAGTCGCCCTTATCGGCCACAACGGTTCGGGTAAATCAACGCTGCTCAGGAGCTGTCTGCAATTGATCAAACCTTGCAGCGGCACTGTCCGTGTGCTGGGCAGCGACATGACATCCCTGGGTCATGAACAATTGCGTCGCATGCGCTCCCAGGTGGGATTCGTGTTTCAGCGCCACAACCTTGTATCGCGCCTCTCTGTGCTGTCCAATGTTCTGCACGGGGTGCAGGCACGCCGGAAGGGGCCCCAAACCTGGTTTCATTGTTTGGCGCCGCAAAAAGAGCGCCAAGCGGCCATGACCCAGTTGCAGCGTGTCGGGTTGACACATTTGGCAGGTCAGCGCGTCGATCAACTCTCCGGCGGAGAATCTCAACGGGTCGCTATTGCCCGGGCCCTTATGCAGCAGCCGAAAATCATGATGGCGGACGAACCGGTTGCCAGTTTAGATCCCAATGCGGGCGAAGAGGTAATGCGGCTGTTTCTCAGCCTGATTCGAGATCAAGGGCTTACCCTGCTGTTTGTCTCCCACAATCTCGAGCACGCCCTGCGCTACGCCGATCGCATTATCGGTCTGCGGGATGGCTGCCTGGAACTGGACCAACCGTCCGAGTCGGCAAATCTCTTAATGTTACGAAGCCTATATGAATGAAAAGCGCCTGGCACTGCCTGCGGCCGATGATGACATGACGCCCCCTGCGCGTTTCAACCGTCCGGTGTGGTGGCAGATCCTGACAGCCCTGGGCCTGTTGATGCTTCTATCACACGCCTTTTACGGAACTGAGTTCAGCGCGCTGACCTGGGCGGAGATAGGTGACATACCGTCCAATATCTTGCGCCTGCTCAAAGAGATGTTCCCACCAAGTTTGGCGCCAGTGCCGAAGATCGGCCGGGCGGTTTTGGAAACGGTTCAGATGTCCCTGGTGGGAACGGCGTTTGGGGTTTTGTGCAGCCTGCCCTTGGGATATGCTGCGGCGCAATCGCTGACGCCCAATCGCATCACCTACTTTTCCGCCCGCGGACTGATTTCATTTTGCCGTACCGTTCCGGATATGGTGTGGGCCATCTTCTTTGTCATTATCGTTGGCCTGGGCCCCCTGGCCGGCATGTTGACCCTTTTCGTGGATACCATCGGATTCGCCGGTCGGTTTTTTGCCGAAGCGTTTGAAGATGTCGACTCAGGGCCAACGGAGGCCTTATCCGCCATCGGCGCCACTCGCAGCGGTGCTTTTTTTTCATCTATTCTACCGGCGGCATTTCCCTCATGTACCAATACGTTTATGTTCAGCATGGAGCGGGCCGTGCAATCTTCGGTTGTACTGGGTCTCGTTGGCGCCGGTGGTATCGGCATGCTGATTGAGGAACCAATGACCTGGCATAACTACAACGAAGCCACCACGGTTGTGCTCACGATTTTTCTCATGCTGGTATGCGTGGAACAGATCAGCGCGCACATCCGTCGACGTATCATTGCGTGAAGGGCGTAAAAGAAGTGACTACCATGAAAAACACTACGGTGCGAAACAGCGGTACGACGGACCTTATACCGCCAAGATTCCTGCCCCGTCCGTTGTGGCAATACCTGCTGATGCTTCTTTTGGGATCCTTTTTTTTAGCCTCAATTACCGGTACCGGCATTACCCGGCTGACCCTTCAAGATATCGCGAACATGCCAGGGCAGATGCTGCACGTCTGCCGGCAGATGTTCCCGCCCAGCGTGGGACGGTTGGACATGGTCAGTCGGGCCATGTTGCAGACCTTGGAGATGGCGCTGGTTGGTAACGTGGTGGGGATCCCCATCAGTTTTGTCTTGGCTGTTTTCTGTGCCCGCAATTTAAGCCCGCATCCCGTCGTTTATTATATCACGCGTTTTTTGGTTACATTTTTACGTACAATTCCGAGCTTGGTTTGGGCGATCTTTCTGATAGCGGCAGTGGGACTCGGTCCTCGCTCGGGAACCATCACACTCGTGATTGCGACAATTGGTTTTTGCGGCCGTTTTTTTGCCGAAGCCATGGAAGAAATCGATCCAGGCCCGCGGGAAGCACTGACGGCCATCGGTTCCGGCAGCGTCGGGGCCATTGCTTGCACGGTCATCCCGGAGGCAATGCCGTCCTTTATCAATACGGCACTCTTCAATTTGGAACACACCACGCGGTCATCGGCTGTTCTTGGTAAAGGACGGCATTGCCTCCGGGATGA
>JASFGJ010000014.1:0-16122 GCA_050123815.1 Desulfobacteraceae bacterium | reverse complement strand
GATGTCTTCAATACTCTCGATTTAAAATACGCCAATAACCCCAAAAATTTCTGGATAGTGGAATTCGCCGACGGAATCATTCAACGCGAAACGAGCATGTTGCTGCTGGCAGACGAAGTGCGCTCGAGGATTCACCGGTTGGTCTTGTGCGCCAACGATGCGTTCGGCGCCATCGGCGGTTTGAAGATTCTTGAGGAAAAATTCGGTATGAAGCCGGACGCCATATCCGGCGTGTGCTCCAGCTCGCCTCTGCATATCCGGGAGCTGTCGGCATTTACTGATATCCCCGTATTCAACAGCGCCAATCCGGATCAGCACCTGATCACAAATTTGCTGCTGGCACCGGAGAAAAAAAGAGGCGAAAGAAAGATCAAAACCAAAGCGAAATCAAAAACCAGCGATTCAGGGCTGGTTGAGATGCACTAACCGCAATATCATTCACCTGCCGACCGCATCATGCAAAACGCCCGCGCCTGACCGGCCGGGCGTTTTAATCTTCTTCCCAATAAATGCACTCCGATGGACAGGAGTCTATGGCCTCCTCGATACACCCCAATAGAGAGTTATGCTGTTTCAACGGCCTCCCGGAGGATATCCTGAATGTTCGGAATCTTATAAAAAACCCGTTCCCACGAGGCGGTATGCGGCGTTTCGAATACCTTTTCTTTTACTTCCGACTCAACAGACAGAATCGCTTCGGTCAACCCGGTATCCAAATACGGTTTGAACTGCGGATAGGTGGTGGCAAGGCGCAACAGTTTTTCCGTGGTAGCGGGCTGGGCCGTTAGAATTTCACCGGCATGAAGGATGCACCGGCTGAAAACGTCCCGCGCCAGGTGCTCCTCATAGTCCCAATCATACTCCAGATTGTTGAACTGGGATTCGTCCGAATACATTTTGGTCAGCTTGTCCGTGACACCGGTGTAGATGATCAACAGGTCCCTGAAAAAAGCCTCGCTCATATCAAGGCCTTCACCTTTGACCAGGGCGGCCATCAGGGTTGTGACGATATCGACGGCCATGCGGGTAAGCCCTTTGGACAGGTCATCTTCGGACACCGGCTGGTGCTTGTGGTCGAACGGCTCGCTGGAAAAACTGACCTGGGCGGCACTGGAGGCCTTGCGATAAATTTCGATCAGGGTAAAGATTTCAGCGCCCCAGTTGGTCGAAAAGCGCATCTTTTTCAACAGGTCCGCCCGAAACGCCACCTCCCCGGAAAGCTGGTAATCGAACTGCAGCAGAAAATCGATCATCCCCAGCATTTTCTTGTCCTTGGATTCGATGAATTTGGTCTTGAGCGAAAGCAGCAGCGGGTCCACCAGAAGTCGTTTTACGCGCCCATACAGCCTGTTGTTTGAGATACGGGTGTAGCAGGCCTTTGAAAAATCGTAGTTGCAAACCACCACCGGGTACAAGAGCCGATCCAACTGGATGCAATCAAAGGACCGGATATCTGCATCCAGAATGCCCACCACTTTTGCATTCAACGCCAGGGCGATGCCGATTCCCAAAAAGATGTTCTTGCCCTTGCCCGGTTCCAGCGAGACCATGCCGGCGTCGTTGAGCATCTGATAAATTTTGCTGTAGACCGGCCCGTCATTCCACTGAATGACAGCCTGGCGGATTTCATGTTTTTGGATCAGCTCCTGCAACAGCCGCATTTCCGCTTCCGAGGCCTGGTCCAGACCAAAGATGATCCTGTCGAGGTATTCCGCCTGGGACAGGTTTGCGAGAATGTTTTCAAAGACCGGCAGATTCTCCGGCAGGGAATATTCACTGGCCAGCAAGGGGACGATGAGAATGGGCTTGTTGGTGTCGGCGTGCCGTTTCATCCTGGCCGCAAGTTGTCGACGATCCTGATCGACAAGAATGCGGAAGGTGGTCACCAATCCAAAATTTCTGGTAATTTCACGCATGATACACCTCGCAAGTGTTTTTGATCCACTAATGAACAAAAGGTGCGTTCAGAGACGTGATAATCTTTAAGAAGAGGAGTTTCAGCTTTTCAAATGGGGCAGGATCAATAGCGCTTTGACAGATCAAATGATAGAATAGGATTAACGCTTTAACTTCAATAGGGTTTACAAGGCTATAAGGTAATGAATACTGACGTCAGCCTATCCATGACGACACCTTATGATTGGTGTTTCGCCGCCCCCGGAGCCGGTTCGTTCTTTTGGTTTTCGTTACCGGCGGCTGCGGCAAAATGTGGGCATTCCCGGCACCACGGCCGATGTTTCGACACTCGAAATACGGTCTCGCAAACACTTTTATAATACCGATTGCCGACATTCCTTGGACACACGAGAGTGTCTTGTTGCACCGTTTCTTTCTCTTGCCCCATAGCTTGCCGCCCTTTTCGCATATGAACAACAAATAATCATTCAAAACCCGTGCCAAATTCACAACTCTCGGTGTTGCCCCCAGGGTGTGGACGGCTCCGGGACCTTGTAGACGGGCGACCTCCGGCCAGACGATAAAACAATGCCTCCAGGGGCCCCCGCCTGAACCATCGCAGCCACAACGAGGCAGACAATATGCCGGCACAGCAAAAAAACCCCGCCGAATTCAGCATAAGCCCCGCATCCAGCGCACCATTATTTTTTATAATCCAATGGATTATAAAGAATCCGAAAATCAGATGACTCACATACAGAGTCAACGAGATGCGGCCGAAAGCAAGCAAAGACGCCAGACACCAGACCAACGCGCGCCTTTTCAAGACCAGCCGGCACATGCCGATGACGGCCAGAGCACTCGCACCGGAAGAGAACATAAAAAGCGGTGTGACCGGAAAAGCTTCGGAGCGTAAAAATGCGATCCACCAATTTCCCTCTATGTCCCAAATGTGCTGCTCAACCCACAGCATCATCGCTGCCGAAAAGAACTCGATGACGATGCAGACCAGTGCCCCCACAGCTGCCCAACGGTGGTAATTGGGTCCATCGGCCCTTTCCAACCGTCCCAGCAACATGCCGAACAGAAAAAACGTAATCCAGGGGAAAAGCGAGTAGTAACGGCTGGTGATATAATCCAATAGAAGCCGGACACTCCATCGCTGATCGTCCACAAACGGTATCCCATCCATCAGATCGTAGGTAACCGTCAGCGCTGCGCAAACCGGTATCGATATGAAAGCAGATGCCAACGTCAATCTTTTGAGCACCGTTGTGGAGCAGTCCGCTATCCAGGCGCCTGCGGTCACAAACAACGCATAAAAATGGAGGATATCCGCCTCCCACCAATAAGAGAGCACCATTCCCGCAACCAGCAGTAAGATGCAGCGTTTTATCAAATAGGATTTCAGCCCAAGTGCGCCGACCCGGCTCGCCCAGTTGTCGGCCACTAGCGAAAGGGATGCCCCAGCCAGCATGACAAAGACGGTTGCGGCCCTACCGAAAATAAAATCGACTGCAGCCCCTATCCATTCCATTGGATACACCTCGATATCCATCATGGCAGTAAAGTTCACCACCACCATGCCCATGAGCGCTATGGCACGGGCCAGGTCGAACCCCTCGATTCGATTGCGGTTCAACGCCACGAATCATCCTTTCGCATAAAATGGAGTTACACCGGAATTTTTTTGTCCGCTTTTTTCTTCCAGCAAAGAGAGTGCCAATATCTTTAAGGCCTTGTAATATATGCAAATAGAATATTATTAAAAAGGACAACAAGACATCTCAGTTCCGCTTGCCAACTCAAAACAATTAAAATGCAGAAGAAACACTACCGTCTTTTTGATCTGTTCAACACCGCCGATCGTGCGAAATCCTCAACAGATAAAAAACCCTGGAAAAATACTTTTTCTCGTCTAAAGGATTCGGCGGCAGCAGCCAACCAACCACATTGAGTGTGTGGGATCTCACAATAAAAAACCATTATATTACAAGGGGATCGAACACGCCATTGAACTGGTTAAAGAACTCAACGACCCAAGGTACAAGTTGCTCATATCCCATGAGGCCGGTGATGAAGGTTATGAATACGCTAAATGGTTAAAAGAGGATGACCAAAAAAACGGGGCTGATCTTCGTTATATCAGCACAGGCGTCAGGGACCCGTTTAATGAGAGCTTTGACCCAAAAAACCGACACTCCCTGTGGGATATTTACCCGTATGCCGATTTTATCACCTACCCCAGTCTTTACGAAGGTTTCGGCAATGTCGTCCACGCCGGTATGGCCGGCAAAACAAAACTTCTCAATGTTCGCTGGAACAGCCATTTTGTGCATGTACCCATGGAGTCTTCGGCCGGCAAACGCAAAAAGGCCAATCCCGGCAGTGAGCTTTGGACAGCCGTTCTTGCCGCAACCGGACAGGTGACCTTAAAAACCAGTTGAATGATGATCGATGAAACGTTGACCGGTCATAATAAGAGCCTTATTTTTAGGCGTATAAACCAGAAAACGACGTCTTTATAACTTGTTGAAGGGAGGGCTTGGCCATGAAAACCTCTATCTCCCAACTTATAGAAAAGCGTTTTTCAATCTTTGAAAAACGATTGAAATTTGGACGCCGCTCAGGGAGCGATCGACGGGAGAGCCAATCCCGGCGCATGACGGACAGCAAGCAGTATCTCAGCAACGGTGGCGTCGAAAGAAGAACAGGTAAGCAGCGCAGGCAAACAATCGAGCGCCGAACGCGATGGGTGCCGACAACTTATTGGAAAAGTCTGTTATTCAGATAACTATTCATCTAGTCGGGCCGTTGACGAGCAAGCAACCCGAAGAAAACAATCCCATGCCCGACTAGATCTGCGAGGTGAGCACGGTGGCCAAGATACACCGGGAGATACGCTGTTCTGATCAAAGAATTATTTCACCACTCCATAAACGCCTGAGAAAATCAAGCGCCGGGTAGACGGCAACATCATCAATAGTGAGCTGTCGCTCACCCATAAAAACTCCGAAGCAGGCAACCTTCTCTTTGCCCAACTCCTCTGATAATCTGCGCATTCCCCGGTTGAACCTTTTCTCCCATCTGGTGCCGTTTTTCAGTTCGATGGCGACATAACCGGTTGCGGTTTCAAGCATGATGTCAACTTCAACGCCACCCTGGCTCCTCCAGAAGTGAAGCGGATAGTCTCGCTCAGTGTAGTGCAGGTACGCTCTTAGTTCGTTGATGATAAAGCACTCCAACAGCGGCCCTGACTCCTCAGGCGTCGGCGGATAAGGCAGCCGGCCGGACAAGGCCCTGACAACGCCGGAATCGAAAAAGTAAAATTTGGAATGGCCGACCTGTTTGGTAGGCCTTTTCAGCTTCCATGGTTCGAGCCAAAAGCCGATCAGGGTGTCGATCAAAATATCAAAATATCCCTGAACCGTCTGCCGGGCTATCCCTGCATCTCTGGCAATTGCGGCGGTATTGGTGAGTTGGCCGTTCTGGCGGGCGGCTATTTCCAAAAAGCGGGCAAAACTGCCGAAATTTCGTGTTAATGCTTCTTCCCTGATTTCTTCTTTCAAATAGGTTTCGGCATAGGCTTGTAAATATTTTTTGGGGTTTGCAGTTGAAAATGAACTGGGAAGCATCCCAAAAGCGATCTGCTTTTCCAAGTCGAGCTCGAAGTTGACCTCTTTGGACACCAAGGGGTACATGTTGTAGGTAAGTGCCCTGCCGGCCAGCAAATTCACTTCGGACGCCCTGAGTTTTCGGGCGCTGGAACCGGATAGTATGAAGCGAAGCTTTTTTTCCTCTATGATTCTATGGGCCTCATTGAGCAAGGCCGGCACTTTTTGGATTTCATCCACGATAACCCATGCGTCTGGCGGCAAATGGGCTGTTTCCTGGTAAATCAGGGAGGGGTCACGGCTGAGGCGAATCAATTCCGTGGTATTCAAAAGATCGTAAACAACGGAATCGTCCTTATAATTTTGCTGAATCCAGGTGGATTTGCCTGTCCCCCTGGGACCAAGCAAAAAAGCAGATGTTTCTATTTTCTGCAGTTCTCGTGTAAACATAGTCGGCATTATTACGGCAAATATGCCGACAGATCAAGCATTTATTGGATTCTAAAAAATTCGCGATTGGTTCGGCATAAAGGAGCCAGCTATCCATCTTTTTAGCTCGTGACATCTTTATTATGTCTAAATAGGTCCTAAATGTCCTGTACATGGGTCCCTTCTGATTTACCGGGAAGTACCTGATTTTGATCTAAACCGTTACCTGCGATACGGCGGGTTGCCTGGGATGTATCTCAGCAAGCACCCGGAAGAAGAGCTGGATGCCTACGTGAACACCTATCTGAAAAAGGAAATACTGGCAGAGGGTCTTATCAGACGGATCCCGCCCTTTTCTCGCTTTCTAAAGACCATCGCGCTGGACAACGGTGAGATGATCAACTTCACCAAACTTGCCAATGACTCCCAGGACCCCGTCAGTGTCCGTACCGACGACATCCTGTGCAATCCCTGGCAGCGATTTCTTTCCGATCTGTGGAAAGACAAGTTTCTATAAGGGCAGAGGAAGCAATATTGCTCAGCCCTGATTTATAACCGCGCTCAGCAACTTTATTACCGGCTTTTGCGCCAAGCTGTTTTTTATTGGAGAACAACAACCTCGGGCAGCGGTTTGATAAAATTCTGCCGCAGGCTGTAAGTGTAGGCGCCCTGGGTGGGAATCATCAGGACATCTCCGGGTTCCACGGCCGTGCCGAAGTAGAAGTAGCCCCAGACGTCATGGGGTGTGCACAACGATCCCAGAATGTGGCAGGGGTGCTCCTGCAGCGACGGACGCGACAGGTTCAATACCGGGAAGAAGTCGCTTTCGTAGCGCTCCCAGCCAACGGCGTTGGTGCCGGCATCGGTGATCACCAGATCGGAGGCCTTCTTGTCCACCACGGTAATGAGCAGGTGCATGGACGCGTGGCTGATCCAGCGGCCCGGCTCGACGCAGATTCGGCAGGGTTTCACGTTGAAGATGTTTTCGCAAAGGGCTTCGGCCAGCTGGCGGGCAAAGGATTCGATAGGCTCGGCCGACAGGCAGCGATGCTCCCGGGACGGCCCGGTCGCGGCCGCCAGCCCCAAAGCATCCCGCACCCGCCCTGCCGGAGTGGCCGCGTCATGCAGCCATTCCCCCTGCCCGGGCCAGTAGCCGCCGCCGATATCGATAAAATCGATCGCCTCGATAAAGGCGTTGGGCAGGGCCGCCAGGGCTTTGCCCAGCCTTTGGATGAAAGCGATCTGGGGTTCGGGAGTCAGGTTCCAACTGGTGTGGAACTGCAGGCCGGCCAGCTCGATGTGGGGGCACCGGCGCGCCATGGCCCAGAAGTCGGCCAGGGATTCCAAGGCAATGCCGAACTTGCGCCACAACCCGTTGGGATTCACGGTCAGCCGCACCCCGCAGCGCACGGCGGCCGCCTGTGCAGCGGCAGCCGCCTCAAGCCGGTGCAGCTCGCCCGGGCTGTCCAGAAGCACGGTCACCCGGCCGGCGTGACGGGCGGCCAGGTCCAATTCCGCATCGGTCTTGCCGGGGCCGCTGAAAACCGCATCCCGGACGCCCAGCTGCAGGGCCGTTTCAAGCTCCAGACCGCTGGAAACGTCCAGGCCCAAGCCGTGACTCACCAGTGTGCGGGCCACTTCCGGATGGTTGTTGCTTTTGACCGCATAATAGAACCCCACCTCCGGCAAGACCTGCTCAAAAGCCGCTTTGAACCGGACGGCCGCGGCTTCCAGGGCGGGCTTGTCCAACAGGTAGAGGGGCGATCCATGGCGCCCGGCCGCGTCGAGAAAGGTGTGACGCCTGTCCAGGTAAAGTGCCACAAAGGCTTGCAGCGCATCGGCGCTCAAGGCGGGCACCTTTTGGGACAGGGTGCGCGTCAGCGCCTGGTGCGCCTCCTGCTTCCATGGGGCCATTTCAAACCACCTCCACGGCGATTTTGTTCAGCAGGCCGATGCACTGAACATCAACATCGGCCGAAGCGTCCGGTGCAAAAACGACGTGCCCCAGCAGCCACGACTCGTAATCCTCGGGCGGCAGGGTGATGCGGTGGCCGCAACCTCGGGTCAGGCTGATCTGCTCGACGCGGGCATCCCTTTCCAGGGATCGGGTATCCACCCTTTTCAGAATACCGCCTTTACGGGCGTGCACCCGCAGCCCCACCAGAGGCTTCCCGTCAAGGGGCATGCCGGAAGGCAGCTGTTTTCGCCGACAAAAGTCGAGGAGCAGCTTGAGCATGTCCACCCCGAAGCCGTGCTTGATCAAAAAGGGCAGACAGTCGCCCCCGGGGCGCGGGGCCAGCTCCAGCAGGCTGATACGGTCCTGGTGGAGCATGAAGTCCAGCATGCACACGGCGCGGTCGATACCCAGGGCGGTTGCGCTTTGCAGCAGGGTACGGGCAAAAGTGCCGGCGGCCACCTGTTCGGGCAGCCGGGCCGGCAGCAGATATCCTGTGGCGGTGCCGAAGGGCCGGCCCGGGGCTTTGATCTTTCGCGCCAGACGGATCAAACCGACCCGGCCCTTATCAACCGTGAAGTCGCAACTGAACTCATTGCCCTCAGCCACCGTTTCCGCCATGATGCCGGACTCCGGCAACAAGGGCGACGCATACATGCGATAGCCGCGGCGGCGGCCCAGCTCTGCGCGGATAAGGTCGAAGGATCGGGCGCACGCCGCGGCATCGTCGCATTTGAACACCAGCTCGCTGCCGCTGCCGCGCGCGGGTTTGAGCACAAGCGGGCCGCCGGCCTGCTCGAAAAAACGCACGGCGTCATCGACGCAACGGACCGCTGCGGCAACCGGTGTGTTCAGGCCGTGCCGCCGCCACAGCCGCTTGGCCCGCAATTTGTCGCGGCAGTTGTGGACGGCCTCGACAGACACAAAGGGCAGTGCCAAGCGCCGCGCCAACACGGCGGCCAGCTCCATGGATTCGCAATCAAAGCAGGCGACGCCCTCCAGCGACAATCCGTGGCGTCCCATGTGGCTCTCCAATGCGCATTGCGCCGACGGGTAGTCGGTCAGATCGCAGCACACCTCTTCGGACGGCAGGGGCGGCGGTTCTGCTGCGTTGCGGCGCATCGCCGGATCAGTAAGGAAAAGGGCTTCACCGGGGCAGGCGCACCGGATCCAGTGGATATAGTCCGCCGTGGTGCCCACCACCAGGGCTCTGGCGCTAGAGGGCATAAGCGGCGGGCTGGTTCCAGCGGCGGGTTTCATGCGTCATTTCCACAGCGCAAGGTTTGACGATCTGATACAGCCGCCGGGGCGTGAGATGGAAACGCTCCTTCCAGTTGAAATCGCCGCACAGGAAATCCACCATGGTCATCTTTTGCAGGCAGGCCCACTCCAGGTGATGCAGGTTGATCAGCTTGGCCACGCCGGGAAAATCGGCATCCGTGCCGCCGGCCAATACGGTGTAGGTGCCTTTCCAGACGGCGCCCATATCCACGGCCGCTATCCGGCCGCCGATCAATACGGTGGTGATCCTCAGCAGGCCGTTGGCCGCCAGCCAGTCGGCCAGCCGTTCAAAGGCGTGCAGAAATCGTGGATCCCGGAAGTAAGAGAAGTGCTGATAACGTTCGAGGCTCATGCGGAACATACGGTCGAGATCGCCCCGCCGGTTGTGGCGCAGCTGCAGGCCGCCGGCAGTGAGCCGGCCGATTTCGCAGCGGATCTTCTTGCGCGTTTTTCCGGAAAAACCGTTCCAGTATGCATCGAAGGTGTATTGGTAGTTCGGGGGGAAAAACAGATAGCCGGTCTCATCCTCAATGGCCCGGGCGCTTACGTCCAGGCGGTCGTCGCGGCACAGGTAGCGTATCAGGCTGCCTTCGGGAATGTGATGGAGCAGGGTCCGGGCAACGGCCGAATCGGCGGCCACGATTTTATTCTGCTCCAGCCACGTCTTTCCCTGCCACACCTCTCCCGGAAAATGGCCGAACGTTTGGGTGCCGTCGATCCGGCTCAAGGCCAGCATGCCTGCAAAGCGCTTGTCGCGGGAGGCCACCAGAAAATGGGGCTGATGCCGGTATTGGTCCTGAAAGCAACGCCTCACCGGCCACAGGTCGAACAGGCACTTCCGGGGCCAGTGGCGCTGCCACAGCTTTTCGGCCATCTCGAGATCATTGCAGACACTGACCTTGATCATAGAGCTCTCTCCTTTCAAGCTATCTGCGCAACGTGACATTCAACGTGCTGTTAGAAACAACTGAAGCGGCAGTTTCCGCAGTGCAGATTGCATGCCACGCGGCAGACTATATTATAACTAACTGTTTTTATACATTATAAAATTCTTTTGATACTCGGCGGGAATGTCGATCCGGGAAAATAACAGTATCTCATTGCTTAAATCGATGATTAGCGGTATTGTATTACCATAATATGCCTTCCGGGATCGATCATTTTCGGATCTCCGTGGACAACCGACCTAAAAGATAATTTTTAGTCATAATTATAGTTGGATAATAAATCACAAGCGATGTGCTGATTAGCGGAAGCCAATGAAGAATAAGTATTCAATTACCGATATTTCGCAAGGTAATTAGTTCACGAAAATCGGTAAGAAGGTACTGAAAACAGGAGACGGATATGCTCATACGGGTCGCTTTGGCGATCAGGAACAACAGCCTGCAAGCCCATTTGGCGCGCAGGCTCTCTGCGTCGGATGTGCGCGTGGAGACACTGGGGAGCCGGCGCACGGCGTGGCAGAAGGTGATGCGCTGCGCCTGCGATGTTATCGTGATCAGCGAAGGCCTTATTCCGGGTGCGGCTGAAGACGGCATCGGCATGCTCAATGATCTGCCCGAAAACCCCACCACCATCGTCATCCTGGACAGCGACGCGGCCGAGGCCCACGCGCAGCTCTCCGCCGCCGGCGCGGACGTGGTCTTATTCGGCGGTATCTCCCGCAAAAGCATGTATGAGGCCATCGAGGCCGCTTTGGAGTCCAGGCGCCAATTTATCCAGGGGCGGCGCTTCGACCGCCGCGGATCGGCCGATCCCAAGATCACCGATTTTGAGTCCGAGAGCCGGGCCATGCAGCTCTTTATGGAAGACGTGATGCAGGTGATCCCCAACGATACGCCCATTTTGCTGCTCGGAGAAACCGGCGTGGGCAAAGAGCACCTGGCCAAAGCCATTCACGCTCAGAGCCCGCGGTCCGCCGGCCCGTTCATCTCCGTCAATATGGCGGCAATGCCGGATCAGCTGCTTGAAAGCGAACTGTTCGGTCACGAACAGGGCGCCTTCACCGGCGCCATCCGGTATCGCCGCGGCGCATTCGAGCTGGCCTACGGCGGCACCATCTTCATGGATGAGATCGCGGAGATGCCCCTGCATCTGCAAACCAAGCTGCTGGGCGTTCTGCAGGATTACGAAGTCAAGCCGGTGGGCGGTGAGACGGCCATCGACCTGGATGTACGCGTCATCGCCGCCACCAACCAGAACCTGGAAGAGCGCATCGCCCAAGGCCGGTTCCGCCAGGATCTTTACTACCGGCTCAGTGTTCTGATACTCACCATCCCGCCGCTGCGACACCGCCGGGAGGATATTCCCGCCATGGTGAGGCGTTTTTTGGCGTACTACCGCTATAAAATCGGCCGTACCATCAACGGTATTCAGGACCAGGCCATGCAGGCCCTTTGCCAATACGATTGGCCGGGCAACGTGCGCGAGCTGATGAACGTCATCGAGCGCGCCATTTTGTTGTGCAAGACCGACGAAATCGGTATGTCGGAGCTTCCCAACTCGCTCCACGGCGGCGCGGTTCAAGGCGCCGGGCCGCTGTCGTTTAAAGGGCTCAACTGGGAGGAATTGTCCAACACCCCCCTGCCGGAAGTACAGGCCCGGATCCTGGAAGAGATTGAGCGCCGATACCTGACCCAGGCCCTGAAAAAAACCGGCGGCAGGGTCGACCGCGCCGCCGCCCTTGCCGGCATCCATCCCCGAGGCCTGTACAACAAAATGAAGCGTTATGGGCTGCGCAAGGAGGATTTCAAGGGCTGAATCGGCCAATATGTTTCTAAAACAGTGCTGGATTAATGTCCGAAAGAAGAGAACTGAAAGAAATGATGATGCGGATAATTAGCGTTTATGATGTGTATTATCCAGATAATTAGCAGCAGGACCATGGAATGGAAATCGAGCGTGAATTAAAACTCGCCCCTTTGTTGGCAATGAAATCGTTCTTTCTTTTTGGACCGCGTGCAACGGGAAAAACGACCCTGATCCGACGGCAACTGGCTGAAACAGCCTTTATCATCGACTTCCTTGATTCACGTTATTTCCTACGGCTTTCGGCTGATCCTAATGAGCTGGAATCCCTGATTGCCGCAAACCCGGCCGACATTATCGTAATTGATGAAATCCAGCGCATTCCGGATCTGCAGGTTGACTTCCTGATAGGAACCAAATCCGCCATAGAGGTCAAAGCATCTACAAAGATAAGCAAAAATGACCTCAAAGGTCTACGATATCTGAAACAAGAGGGTGTTTTTCAAAATCTGCTTCTGGTCAGCCAGGACCCCGTCAGTATCTGTACCGACGACATCCTGTGCATTCCCTGGCAGCGATTTCTCTCCGATCTGTGGAAAGATAAGTTTGTATAGCATGGGTTAATGGTTGACCGGACGGCGAAAGCGCTGTCGCGCAGCTTTCTTTTTGTCCATTGTGGACCGATCGTCGCCGGCAGGCGTTGCGGCAGCGTCGATTATTTTGTGGACAATGTTTAATTGCCGATCTTTTTTGGCGGTATACATCAACTGGTCGGCAGCGGCGACCATCTCGCTTACGCAGCCGGGAAAAGACAAATAAGTGGCCGCCCCGATACTGATCGTCACGGGCCAGTTTTTGCTGCGCATCAGCTCCGAGATGCCCAGTTGAAGCTTTTGACTCACCCTGTGCGAGGCAATCGGTGCGGAGTCGACCAACAAGACACAAAACTCGTCGCCTCCCAATCGCGCAGGAATATCGATCTCACGAATATGCCGTTGAATGTGCTGCGCCACCAGGCACAACAATTCATCTCCCACATGGTGGCCGAGATCGTCGTTGACGTTCTTGAAATTGTCCAGATCCAAATAGAGAACGGATAACGGATAACCGAAGCGTCGCGCCCGTTTCAGTTCCCTTTCGGCAAGGTCGAAAAATGCCCGTCGATTGGAGATCCGAGTCAACGGGTCGATATTGGCCAGGACCTTTTGTTTGGACAGCGCCTTATGCAACGCGGCGGTGATCCATGCGATGATCAGAAACACCAGCAAGCGGAAGGTTTCGTTCACGATGGGGATGATGGGGCGCCTGAATGCGTCGATGACGGTCAGATCGGCCAGCAGCCAGAAGCCGGCGCAGCAGAACGCCACGGCAACACCGGCCCAGAGACCGACATACCATGCCGTCAACATGATCGGCAGCAGATAAAATAAAGACAAAGTCATTTCCGGACCGGCCAGATAGTGTATCGTGCCGATCCCGGCAGCCGTCAGGCAGCCGCCGCAAAAGACGAGAACTTTGTGTCCCGTTGGCGATCTTGTGGTGTTCATGGCACCATTTAAACCAAGGCATCCCGAATGAGCCTGGCCATATCTTTCATGGCAATCGGTTTTGTCACCAGTTTCTTGACGCCGATCAATTCGGCTTTTTCAGATGTCATCTGCTCGGAAAAGCCCGTGATCAAGACGACCGGTATATCCGGTCGGATGGCCAATATGTTTTGGGCCAGTTCGTCCCCGCTCATGCCCGGCATGACCAAATCGGTAATCACCAGGTCAAAGGCGTAGGGATCCTTTTTGAACAAGTCCAGGGCCTCCAGGCTGTTGACCAGGGCCGTCACCCGATATCCCAAAAACTCGATCATCTGTTTGCCCAGATCGACCAGGGTGTCTTCATCATCGACAAACAAAATCTTTTCACTTCCTCCACGCACGTCCACGTCGATGTCGGCTTCGGCCGGCTTTGCACTCTTGACGGCCGGGAAATAGACATCGAAAAGAGTCCCGTGACCCGGGGCGCTTTCAACGGTGATGCCGCCGCCATAGCTTTTAATGATATCGTACGCCAGAGAGAGCCCCATACCGGTGCCCTTGCCTTTTTCTTTGGTCGTGAAGAAGGGATCAAAGATGCGTTTTTTGATTTCCGGTGTCATGCCCGTTCCGGTATCGCTTACCCTGAGTTTGAGATAGCGGCCGGGTCTCATCTCCGAATATGGGGCGATGGTTTCAGCATCCAGCTCGACCTCCGATAGACGTATCTTTAGAAAGCCGCCCCTTTGGCGCATGGCGAAACCGGCATTGACGCACAGATTCAACAGGATCTGATAGATGTGTGTGGCGTCTCCCATTACATAGGCTTCTGATTCTATTTTGCGCTCAATGGCTATGGTCGCCGGCAGGGACGCTCTGATAAAGTCAAGCACCTCATTCAGGACATTTTTGATTTGGACCGGCTGCAGTTCCTGCCTGTTTTTGCGGCTGAACTCGAGAATGTGCTTTATCAGATCGGCGGCTCTCTGGCCCGCCTGAAGAATTTGTTGCTGGTACGCGTACAATTCGGATGTTTTGGGCGTTTGGGCGACGGACAGTTCGGCATAGCCGATGATCGCGCTTAAGATATTGTTAAAGTCATGGGCGATACCGCCGGCCAGCATGCCGATCGCTTCCATCTTGCAGGTTTGCAATAGTTGGGCTTCGAGTTTCTTGAGGTCGGTGATATCCCGGGTGCATTCCACGTATCCGGAAACGGTTTTCTCTTTTTGCCCTTTTTCGTAATGCGGGGTGTATTCAATGTCCAACAACTTGCGATCATCCCCGGCAAAAGGCATCCATATTTGAAAACGGGTGTTTTTACCGCCAAGGCATCGATCGGCCATGGGTTTGATTATTTGATTAAATGACTCCGTTCCGAAAATTTCAGCAACCGTCTTGCCGATGATGTCATCGCGATCTCTTTTCAATGTATGCGCATAGGCCTTGCTGATGGCTTGATAGGTGTAATTACGGTCGATCAAGGCCAGATAGTCCTTTGACTTGGAGACGATGTGGGCATACTTGTGCAGTGTTCTTTCAACGAGTTGCTCTTTGGTAAGATCTCGTATATTGCCGATGACGGCATCCGGCCTGCCATCCGGCCCCATCAGCAGCGCATGCTTGTCACTGAACCAACGATAGCCGCCGTCATTGGTTTTAAGACGATATTCAAGGGAAGATTCAACCAAAGGATCGTATGCCCCCCCTTTGTAGAGTCGATCGAAATGGGCCTGCACTCTTTTCAGGTCATGGGGATGGATTAAGTATAAAAGATCCTGGCAGCTTTTCTCCATCCATTCGGTGGTGGAAAATCCGCTTAATCCGCTGGTAATTGGAATAAGGTATTCATATTTGCCGGTGGCCAGGTTGTATTTGTAGACAACCTCGCTCGACGCTTTAATGGTAGCGATTGGCATCATTGCCCCCTCCTTCGTCCGGGCGGATGGAAACGGCAACAGGAACTTTACGGTCTTTTTTGCAGGATATCATCACGATGTTAACATAAGACATAAGCAAGGCGCATGCCATATAGCCAGTAAACAAACAGACCTATGTCAGGTAAAAATCTGTCACCAAATCGATATACTCCGCGAGCAGTTTTCCGCTGACCACGAAAATGTGGCCGGCGTTTTTCTCGATATGACGGCGCATGCCGGTCCGCAGTTCCGTCTTCTCGCAGATCATTTCACCGCCCATGATGCTGCTCAGACTCGAGCCGGGGGGCGAAATGGGGTCCCGCTCGCCCCGATAGTCCAAAAACCGTACCCCGGCTTTGGGCAACACATCGATGTCCACCGGACGTCCGTCGAGCTCCGGTACTTTTGACGGCAGGCAATAGGTCCGGTTTTCGATCTGGTTTTCCAGATAGATCTTTTGAATCCACTCCTTGTGCGCCCGGGCCGGGAAATTGGTGCCGTGGGTCAGCCAATAGATGAACGGCGCAGAATCCCTGACGGCCTCCCGATGAAAGGCCCGCCGGAAAAAGCCGTACATATTGTTGTAGCGCACCCCCGGCTGAATGGCGTGCATGCCCATGTCGATGATGATCGGCGGGATGTTGACATCGCCGAACAGCTCATCCATGAGGTGTGCATCGTAGGATTTGCGGATCACCTGCCGCATGGGCCCATGGCCGCTGGTATCATCGTCGAACCTGAGCGGTGCGGCC
>JASFGJ010000013.1:0-16149 GCA_050123815.1 Desulfobacteraceae bacterium | reverse complement strand
TTTCTCTTTGAAGTAATCTCCAAAGGAAAAATTGCCCAACATTTCAAAAAACGTGTGATGGCGGGCGGTATACCCCACATTTTCCAGGTCGTTGTGCTTACCTCCGGCGCGCACGCATTTTTGGGACGTGGTCGCCCGCACATAGTCGCGTTTTTCTTCTCCGATGAAAGTGCGTTTAAACTGCACCATCCCGGCATTGGTAAACAGCAGGGTCGGATCGTCATGGGGTACCAGCGAAGAACTTCGCACTACCCGATGATGATGTTTTTCAAAGTAATCCAGAAAAACTTTTCGTATTTCGTTGCCCGTCATGCGCTACACTCCGTAAATCTGTTCGGCATCCTTCCGGTCCGTAAAATCCCCCACACAGGAATCATTCTTTTTCGGATGCTTTCTCTTTCTCTTCTTCGTCCTTTTCAACCAGCCCCAGCGCCTCGCGCACCCGCTCGTTCACGGTGGCAAAAAGATCCGGGTTGTCTTTCAGGAACTTCTTCACGTTCTCCCTCCCCTGTCCGATGCGTTCGCCGTCGTATGAGTACCAGGCACCGCTTTTGTCGACGATCCCGGCTTCGACGCCGACATCCAGAAGGTCACCGGGCAAAGAGATTCCCTCGCCGTACATGATATCGAATTCGGCCTCTTTAAAAGGAGGCGCCATCTTGTTTTTTACAACCTTGACCCGGGTGCGATTACCGACGACATCCTGGCCGTTCTTTATGGCCCCGATGCGACGGATATCCAGTCGGACCGACGCATAGAACTTCAGTGCATTTCCGCCGGTGGTGGTCTCGGGATTGCCGAAAACCACACCGATCTTCATGCGGATCTGGTTGATAAAGATCAAGCTGGTCTTGGTTCTGCCGATGGTACCGGTGAGTTTTCGCAGCGCCTGAGACATCAGGCGGGCCTGAAGGCCCATGTGGCTGTCTCCCATCTCGCCCTCGATCTCCGCCCTGGGGACCAGGGCCGCCACCGAATCGATGACCATGACATCGATGGCCCCGCTGCGCAGCAGCATATCGGCGATTTCCAGGGCCTGCTCACCGGTGTCCGGCTGGGACACCAGCAATTCATCGCAATTGACCCCCAGCCGTTTGGCGTAAGCGATATCCAGGGCGTGCTCGGCATCGATGAATGCGGCGATGCCGCCTTGCTTCTGTGCATTGGCCACGGCATGCAGGGCCAGGGTGGTTTTACCGGAAGATTCCGGGCCGTAAATCTCGATCACGCGGCCCCGGGGAAGGCCGCCCACACCAAGCGCCCGGTCCAGTGAAATGGCGCCTGTAGAGATGACCGGCACAGCGACGATCGTCTGGCTGCCGAGTTTCATGATCGATCCCTTGCCGAACTGCCGCTCGATTTGACTTATCGCAGAATCCACTGCTTTGGTTTTATCTACGGTTGCGCTCATAAGACCTCCTGATCTTTTCAATTCTCATTAATGACAGCACCACAGTTTCATGTGTAATGAACCGCCGGTGCGTATGGCGGCGGAGCGTCATGCCAAATTGACTTTGGCTCTGGCGGTATAAACAGCTCCCTGGGGCCGCAAATCACTTTTGTACAAGACCATCTGCTGTGCCTGAAAGGGTCTGGCCGCATATTGACCCAGCGTCTGCATGGTGTCCAACAGCAACCGGGCGTTGACCGCCCCTTTCGCTCGCGCAAGGGTCAAGTGGGCCCGAAAGGGCCGCTTTTCCCTGGCAATCCCGATCTGCTCCAGTTCGGCATCGAGCCGCTCGTGCAACCGAGCCAGCCGCTCGGTCTCCCCGCCAATACCGAGCCACAAAACCCTCGGGCGTTTGATGCCTGGAAAAACCCCCAGGCCCTGGGCGGCCAGATCAACAACCCCGAAACCGCCTCCGGCACGCTGCATGGCGCTGCCCAGATCGTCGATCTGAGATTCCGGGATGTCGCCTAAAAACTTAAGTGTTAAATGGATGCCCTGCAACCGTGCCCAGCGCAGCTTCAGCCCCCCGGACTTGAGCCGGAACTGCAAATCAGCCGCCAATTCAATGATTTCCGGCGGCAGCGGGATTGCGATAAACGCTCGCAACGTGTTTCCCATTGGATGTCCGTGGTCCTGTTCGGTTTGATCCAACTGACTAAGACGGCAAGGCCATCTGCGCTTCGCCAAGCAGAAAATCGCCGGCTTGAATCCAATCCTTCAACGTATCGGCAATCTCCCTGGCCCTAACGACACTTGACAGCGGTACGGTTTGAATCTGCTCCCCTTTTACGGTAATGGCCCCGCTCTTTAGTTCGGCATAGCTCACCTGAGCCAGGCTTGTGGAGCCACCGCTGGGATAATCCTTGCCGTAATCGATGACCTGGGTGAATATCTCGTCGTCCGACACGCCGGTAAACTTCGCGATCTCAGCATTGAGAACGGGAATCGGGATCCCGAGCCCCACGGAGAGCGAGCATCCATATCCCCGGATACTGACGCCGACCAGCCAGCGCGGGTCCATCTGCTTCATATCCCCCATAACCCAGAGGGTTCCTGCCGGCCGCAGGGGGGTTCCATTGGGCGAACGCTCCTGCCCCGGATTGTGCTGCGTGCCGTTCCAGGTCACGTAGCCCACGCCGCCGCCCAAAAAGATGCGGGTTCCCAGACCAATGGTGCGGTAATAGGGATCGTTGAACAGCGGACTCAACTGACCGGCGCTGCAGTAGTTGGCGTTGGCCATCTTCGGTTTGAGGGTGCCCATGTATGTGTAGATGGTTTTTTTAAGCGAATTGACCGCCACATTGTAGTTCTGATACCCGTTGCGCGGATTGCACAGCACCGCATTGGGGATATTTTTTAATTTGATCTGTTTTTTGAGCTCACGGCTGGGATAACAGTCGGTGCCGTAGGCTTCAGCCTTCAGGTAGACGGCTTTTCCAGCCACCAGATCCTGGATCACATGGCCGCCCCCGTAATTGAATTCGCCCGGGTAAACCTTGTTCAAGGGATCATCGATGCACGGCTCGGTGGCGCCGATATAGCAGTCCACCGCCGCAAGGCCGCCATAAGCCGGAACATCGTTGAGCCAAACACGGGACGCTTTGATGCCGGGGACGCTGTGCCCGAAGTTGATCAACGCACCGGAGGAACACATGGGAGCAAAGGTGCCGGTAGTGACCACATCCACGCGTCGGGCCGCCTCTTCTGCGCCGTTGTCTTTGACGATATCGATCATCTCCTCGGCAGTGACAACCACCACATCACCCTTTTGGATTTTGGCATTGATCTGCTGGATACTCTTCTGAATCTTTTTTTTGGGCATGCCTCTTTTCTCCAGTTCCTATTGAACCGAATCAATCTTTGATTGAATGTTGTTTTGAATCCACTGCCTGTCCCACCATTCGATGGGATTCACAAACGTATGGTATACCAGCATGCTGAAATGCAGGTGGTCGCCGCCGGCCATGCCGGAGCTTCCGGTCTTGCCGATAATTTGGCCCTTGGTGACCATGTCGTCCACCGTCACGTCGATGTGGCTCAAATGGGCATAAAGGCTGAACAAACCGAACCCATGATCGATAATCACCGTGCGGCCGTAGATCCCAAGGGTGTCGGTAAATGCTACCCTGCCGGTGTTGGCGGCCGGTATGGGGGCACGCTCATTGGACGCCAGATCGATGCCCATGTGGGTCTGCCGATCGATGATTTTCTTATTGTAAATGTATTCGCGATAATCGGCGTATCCGGCCCTGTTGGCTGCGCCGGGCAGGCGCTTGAATCCGCCTTGCCAGTGAAGCTTGGCATCGGATCGGGCCGTAACCTGTTTGATAATTTCATAGTTCTGGACGCGCAAATCACGATTGACCTTGAGAAAGGTATCCACTCCCGGACCGGCGGCGGGTACCTGATCCCTGAACTCCGGCATTTTCCAGCTGAGAAACTGGTCGGAGATATTGATCCGGTCTTTTTTAAACCGGCGCGCGTTGATATGCCGCTGCAGCCCGGCAATCCCCTCGTTGCCGGCATAGTCGTTGGCCGAGATGCTCAGCTTGGTTGCAGCGCCCTGTTTGTGACTAAGAGCGATAAACGCCATGCGCAGCGTCGAATCCTCAAAGGGACCCGCCATTCCGGGATAGAAGGACTCGCCCACACGCACGCCGCTGGTCGGGCAATCCTCGGACAGCCGGTAGATGACTAATCCGGCGCCGCCCTGGTTCAGATTCAAAGGCCGGCTGACAACGTCGATGGCAGGCGGCTTGGTATCGATGACCACTTCCTGCTCGATATAGATCTGGTTGCCGGCCCCCCATTTGCGCCAGGAGTGATCCCGGACCACCATCCGCAACATCGCCTTGCCGTCTTTGATCCCCAGTTCTTTCGGCTCGACCAGTACCTCCAGGCTCCTGGAACGAACCTTTGGGCCGGACAACAGCCCGCCGGAAGGAAAGTCTTTGTTGAGGATGACGGACTCTTTGCCATCTTTGAAAATTGCCATCCAGACATGCTGCAGCCCGCTCTTTGCATCGGCCGCTTCCAGCGTCACCGTCTGGCTGGTACCCAGCGCACTTTTGGCCAAGTCCAGCTTCATGGTCGGCGGTTGGCCCTCCATGCGAATCACAAGCAGCCCCACAACTGGAACCACCACGACAAGAACGAGCAGACCGAAGAGCATGCCCTTGGATTTTTTCCTTTTATCATTCAATGGGTTACAAGCCCCCTTTCACAAGCGAAATAACGGTAAACCATACCAGCTACACCTGGGCTAATCAAGCCCAACCTTATAGGTTTACGTAAAAATAAATTTGCATTATTAAGAGGTGATTTTCTTCTGGTGCACGAAAGCGACGGAAGAACTACCGGCGCCAAGGCGCCTTGACTTTTAACATTCGCCAAGCTAACTTTTCGCTATGGATAAGCGACTTAAATGGGATGGATTGCAAATCGGAGCCAAGGCGCCATTGACAATCATCGCCGGACCGTGCGTGATTGAAGATGCCGAGACAACGCTGCAGATCGCGGCATTTTTAAAGGAACTAGCGCAGGAACTGGACCTGCAGCTTGTTTTCAAGGCTTCGTTTGACAAGGCCAACCGCACCTCGATTCATTCATTTCGGGGCCCGGGTATGGCAGAGGGGCTTAAGATTCTGGCCCGCGTCAAATCGGAGCTGGGTCTGATGATCCTGTCCGACGTACACGAAAGCTCGCAGGTCGAACCCGCATCACAAGTACTTGATATTATACAGATTCCTGCGTTTTTATGTCGCCAAACCGATTTCCTGCTGGCCGCCGCCCGTTCGTCAAAACCCATCAATATTAAAAAGGGACAATTTTTAGCCCCCTGGGACATGGCCAATACTGTGGAGAAAATCCGATCCACCGGCAATCAAAAGATCATGCTCACCGAACGGGGCGCCACCTTTGGCTACAACAATCTCGTGGTGGATTTTCGCGGAATTCAGATCATGCAATCCACCGGATGTCCGGTTATTTTCGACGCCACCCACAGCGTTCAATTGCCCGGCGGCGACGGCACAAGTTCAGGCGGCCAGCGAGAATTCGCGCCGGTGCTGGCCCGTGCCGCCGTAGCGGCCGGCGCGGACGGCGTCTTTGTCGAGGTCCATCCCGATCCGGACAAAGCCTTGTGCGACGGCCCCAACTCGCTGCCCCTGGATCAACTGCGCAGCCTGTTTTTACAATTGATTGCGATCCGTAAAGCCATCGAACCTGGAGAGAAACCATAGCATGACCGATACACAGATGAAGCAGGTCCGACTAGTGCTGTTGGACGTGGATGGGGTGCTGACAGCCGGCGAAATTATTTACGACGATGCCGGCCAGCAGTTAAAGATATTCAATGTAAAGGACGGCATCGGCATCCGACTACTCAAAGAGGCGGGCATTGGCGTTGGCATTATTACCGGCCGTACGGGCCAGGCCCTGCGCCACCGGTGCGAGAATCTCGGCATCGATATGATTTATGACGGCGTGTTCCGAAAGGATAAAGCACTGCAAAAGATCAGGGCCGGCACCGGCATCGATACCGCTGCGATGGCATTTGTAGGGGACGACCTGCCCGATTTGCCGGTAATGAAACAGGTCGGTCTGGCGGTTGCCGTGGGCGATGCCCATGAGAGCGTGCGCGAGCAGGCTCACGTTGTCACCCAGGCTCCGGGAGGCCGGGGAGCCGTGCGCGAAATCAGCGAGGCCATTCTCAAAGCCCAAGGCAAGTGGGATGATCTGATCGAAAGACTGTTCAGTGGCACGAACAAATAAAATAAAATTCGTCCTGCTTGTTCTGGTGACCGTGTGCATCGCTGCCATCGCTTGGACATTCTATCAGCAGCGACGAGACTCGAGCGAGGTGTCGATCCCGATTCCAACATCGAGCACCAAAGCGCTGATTGCCCTGTCCAAGGTGCATCAGACCGCCACCAAGGATGGGGCGGTGCAATGGGAACTGGATGCTGAATCGGCGGAACTCGACGCCAAGACCGGCCGCATGGTATTGAAATCCCCAAAGGTGGAATTTTACCTGGATGACGGGGGAAAAGTCTATCTGACCGCACGTCGGGGGATTTTATTCACGCGCAACAACAACATCAAAGCGCGGGGTAATGTTCGGGTCGTCAACGACCGATATACATTGGTAGCCGAGACATTGAACTATGAGCATGCACAGCGCCGGCTTTTCACCAATAAGCCGGTGACAATCACGGGCCAGGCCTTTGATTTGAGCTCAGCCGGCATGACCTATGATCTGAACACCAACCGGGCGCAATTCGATGGAGATGTCGAAGGTATTGTCCATGAAAAACCGGCAATTTAAGATTAACTCTGCGGCTTTGGCTTATGTGCTTGCGTTTCTTACGATCGTATGCGTAAGCTGCGGTTTCACAGCAGATGCCAGGGCGGACCGGCAGGCCGGCAAACAAAAGGCAGATCCGATCCGCATCACGGCAGATAAGCTGGTAACGGAAGGCAGCACCAATTCAGCCCAGTTTACCGGGTCCGTTCGCGCCGTGCAGGGACAAACGGTCCTGACGGCCGACAGCCTGACACTGATTTTCGAATCGAAAGGCGACGAAAGCGACACCTCCATGTCGGCCGAAGGCTCCGCCGACATCAAACGCATCGAAGCCCGTGGCAATGTTCGGATCGAATTTGATAATAGGGTTGCTGTCGGCGAGCAAGCCGTTTATATTACAAATGAACGCAAGCTCGTGTTAAAAGGTCCCGGTGCAAAAGTCATCAGCGGCAAGGACGAAGTTGTCGGGAGCACGATCACCTTTTACAGGGATGACGGCCGCGTCTCCATGGAAGGTGACGGGGAAAATCGCGTTAAGGCGATTATCCATTCGGACCAAAGAGGCTTGAATTAAGGCGATTTTGCTGTTATATCAGCATGTCCGGATCGCGCCCACGGCAACGGAACCTGTTAATGACGACGCTTGCAACCGAAAACCTGGTAAAAACATATGGCGGTCGAACCGTTGTAAAAAGCGTCAGCCTGACCGTCTTTTCCGGGCGAGTGATTGGTTTGCTGGGCCCCAACGGGGCAGGCAAAACGACAACGTTTTATATGACCGTGGGCATGGTCCAACCCGATGGGGGCAAAGTCCTGCTGAACGGTGAAGATATCACCCAATGCCCCATGTACATGCGGGCGCGCAAGGGCGTCGGGTATCTGCCCCAGGAAGCGTCAATTTTTCGCAAAATGACGGTCCAACAAAATGTGCTGGCGATTCTGGAGACCATGCCCATCGCCAAGGACGAACGCAAAGCCCGCGCTGAGGAGTTGCTGGACGAATTGGGAATCCGGCACTTGAAACATCAAAAGGCCAGCGTGCTTTCGGGCGGCGAACGGCGCCGGTTGGAAATCAGCCGCGCCCTGGCCACAAACCCGGCATTCATCCTGCTGGATGAACCGTTCGCAGGGATTGACCCGCTGGCCGTGGCCGATATAAAAAAGATTATAGAGCATCTCAAGGAGCGGAACATCGGCATACTGATATCGGACCACAATGTACGGGAGACACTGGAAGCCTGTGACGAAGCCTTTATACTGGCCGATGGTCAGGTTATCGAATCCGGGCCGCCGCAAAAAATTGCGGAGAGCAAGATTGCCCGCCGCATCTATTTAGGGGACGAATTTAGGTTTTAGAATGGCCATTGAACTTCGACAACAACTCAAGCTGACCCAACAGCTGATCATGACGCCGCAGCTACAGATGGCGATCAAATTGCTGCAGCTATCGCGACTTGAGCTGATGGACGCTATCCGGCAAGAGCTGGAAGAGAACCCAACGCTTGAAGAATCGCAGGAGACCAGCCCCAAGGAACAGGCGGAAGAGCCTGTCCAGGCGCCGACGGTAGAAAAAGCCAAAGAAGTCACCATCGACGAAAAGCTCAACAGTGATATCGACTGGAGCAACTACATCGATGAGTATAACGCACCGGGACGCATCCGCCACGAAACCGAAGACCGCGAAGCGCCGCAATACGAAGCATTTATCTCCCACAAGAAATCACTCAGCGATCACCTGCTGTGGCAACTGCTGATGGCCTCCCCCACCCCGGAGGAGAAACGAATCGGCAGTCTGATTATCGGCAACCTGAACCGGGACGGCTATCTGCAGCCCTCACTCGAAGAGCTTGCCCAACAGGCCGAGGTCACCGTCGAAGATATCGAGGAAGTTCTGTTTCTGCTGCAATCCTTCGATCCCATTGGCGTATGCGCCTGCGATCTTAAAGAGTGCCTGCTGCTCCAGGCCCGGCACCTGAACCTGAAGGACTCGCTGGTAGCGCGGATCATCGAGAACCACCTGACCCATCTCGAAAATAAAAACTACAAGGCCATCTGCAGGGCCCTTAAGGTGACCATGGACGAAGTCATTGCCGCGGTCAATGTGATCACCTGCATGGAGCCAAAACCGGGCCGCATGTTCAGCGAAGAAGAGCCGCAGTATATCACCCCGGACATTTACGTGTATAAAACCGAAGACGACTTTGTGGTGGTGGTCAATGACGACGGTCTGCCCAAGCTGAAAGTCAACTCGTTTTACAAACAGGCCATTTCCCGCAACAAAGAGGTCAGCGGTAACGCCCGCGACTATATTCAGGACAAACTGCGCTCGGCGGCCTGGCTGATTCGCAGCATCCACCAGCGCCAGAAGACCATCTACAAGGTAATGAAGAGCATCTTGAAGTTTCAGCGGGAATTTTTTGAAAAAGGCATCACCCATCTAAAGCCGATGGTCTTGCGGGACGTGGCCGAAGATATCGGCATGCACGAGTCGACTATCAGCCGCGTGACCACCAACAAATACGCCTACACGCCGCAGGGCATTTTCGAGTTGAAATACTTTTTCAACAGCTCCATCAAGCGCGTGCACGGCGAAGCCATTGCATCGGCCAGCGTCCAGGCCAAAATCCGCCGGCTGATCGAAAGCGAAAACCCGAAAAAACCTTACAGCGACAGCAAGATGGCGGAACTGCTCAAGGCCGAGAACATCGATATTGCCCGCCGGACCGTCGCCAAGTACAGAGAGATGATGGGCGTTCTGCCGTCCAACAAACGCAAGCGTATTATCTGACCGACGGCAACCTATCGCCGGCCAAAGGGCATGCACCGTCTCACCAACGGGGAAATCCAATAATTGCAAGACTTTCCAACATCTAAGCAACTATTGTCCTCACAATATGATAGGCCGGCCGGCATTAACGTACGGATACGAGAAAGATTGATTTCATTCGATTCATATTTACGTTATAATCAACGTTGAGGCTTAGTAAACGCGATCAACACGTTTTTCAAGACCTTCACACATAAGGAGGCGCTGTATATGCAAACTTCCGTTACTTTCAAGAACATTGACCCCTCAGATCACCTCAAATCCTATGTCAGTGAAAAACTTAATCGATTCGATAAATACTTATACAACCCAGCCGAAGCCAATGTGGTATTGTCGGTGGAAAAGTTCCGACACATCGCGGAAATCAATATCGTTGGCGACCGGCTGAATATCAACGGCAAAGAAGAGACCGAAGATATGTACTCTGCCATTGATATGACCCTGGACAAACTTGAAAAACAGATCAAAAAAAACAAACAAAAGACTCGTGAGCGAAGGACCGGCAAGGGCAAAGCCAAAGCCAATCCCGACACGGCCCTCATGGCTATGGAAGAGGACTATGAAAAACAAGTGGTTGTCAAGAACATCGACTACAAACCCATGGATGTCGATGAAGCCATCATGCAGATGGATTTGATGAACGGAAACTTTCTGGTGTTTACAAACGCCCGTTCCGATCAAGTCAACGTCCTGTACCGCCGCAACGACGGCGACTTCGGACTTATCCAACCCAGTCATTAAGATATCGCTCTGCCGAAAAGCTGGAAAAGGCCTGGTGAACAACTGATGAAAATTCTGGATGTACTGAACAACGAAACAATAAATGTCGATTTAAAGGCAACGGATAAAAAAGGCATCCTGGACGAGTTGGTTGGACCCATTGCCCGGTTTGCCGGCGCCAGCCACGACGACCTGGTCAAGGTTCTCCTGGAAAGAGAACGATTGGGCAGCACCGGCATCGGCGGTGGTATCGGAATTCCCCACGGGAAATACAGAGATTTGGATTCACTTGTGCTGGGTTTCGGCCTGAGCCGCAAAGGCGTCAATTTCGAATCGCTGGACGGCCGCCCCACGTATATCTTTTTCCTGCTCATGACGCCCGAAAACTCCGCCGGAATCCATTTGAAGCTGCTGGCTCAGATTTCCAAATTGCTCAGAGACGATGATGTCAAAGCACGCCTGATGCAGGCCGAAACAGCGGAAGATGTCCTGGCCGTCATCGCAGAGCAGGACAAGGAGTTTTAATCCCCGGCCGTTTGCGCCATCCGGCCGGATATCGAAATAAAGCAATACCATTAGGCACATGCCGCCCGCGGCGCACTCCCTGATGATGCCACATCAGGGGCGATAGTGGCTCAGTGAATGAACGAATATCCAGTGGAGGTGTCAAAGCGGCCACGAAGCGTCGCACGCCCCACTTCGTACAACCACCTAATAATATAATATATTTTCATCCAAAGAGAGGCCAGCGGTGAAGCACCGGGATATCATCATTATCACCGGATGCTCCGGGTCCGGCAAAAGCACGGTCATCGCAGCATTCGAAGACTCCGGATTCTATTGTATCGACAACATGCCCGCCCGACTGGTCCCTGCATTTCTAGAACAAGACAAAAATGAGCAGGCTGACCTGGCCGGCTACGCCTTCTGCATGGACCTGCGGGATAAAAATTTTTTAGCCGGCTTCGATGACCTGTGCCGCCGGCTCAAACGGAGCGGACACGAAGTCACCATCGTTTTTCTTGAGACCGAAGAAAAAGTGCTGCTGAGACGTTTCAGCCAGACGCGCCGCCACCACCCCCTGGGCCACGGCGAGAGCCTGGTGGACGCCATACGGGCCGAAAAAAAACAGCTCGAACCGATCCGGAACCAGGCCACCCACATTCTCGATACGACCCATTACAACGTGCACATGCTCAAGTTCGCCATCTTGAATATCGCCCAGAAACACACCAGCATCTCAGGCATGTCCATCAATGTCGTCTCATTCGGCTTTAAACACGGCCCTCCGGGCGGCGCCGACATGATCATCGATGTGCGCTTTCTGGATAACCCCTACTTTATCCCGAAACTAAAACCCCAAAGCGGCGAAACCGAAGCGGTACGGCAATTTGTGCTAAACAGCGACACCGCCGGTCCGTTTCTGACCAAATATCTTGACCTGCTGGACTACCTGATCCCACTGTATGAAAAGGAAGGAAAGGCCTATCTGACCGTGGCCATCGGCTGCACCGGCGGACGCCACCGTTCCGTGGTGATCGCGCAAAAAGTCTATGACCACATCAGAAACAAACGACCGGCCGTGCGACTGATTCACCGCGATATCCAATTCGGTTAAAGCGAAAAGCGCACTTGACGATTGGATCTTTTTATGGCTTAACGCCACTGTCACTTAAGCAGGCATATTTTCTCGCAAAGCCCAAACCTGCCTGACGACAGTAAGATAAAGGACCATTACGAACAATGATCGGTATACTAATAGTAAGTCATCGGCAACTCGGCGATGCAATGATTGATTGTGTGGAATTCATCATGGGCGAACGTCCTGAAGCCCTGGAAGCAGTATCCATTGATTTACGTGAAAATGCCGCAGACCTGAGAATTAAAATCGAAAACGGCATCAAACAGGTCAATTCCGAAGAGGGTGTGCTGATCCTGACCGATATGTTCGGCGGCACCCCCAGCAACCTCAGCTACTCCTTTCTCGAAGAGGGACGGGTCGAGGTGATCTCGGGTGTCAACTTGCCCATATTGATCAAAGCGGTAAGCTTGCGCCAGGAAAAAGGACTGTTTGATCTGGCCGAATACCTCGAAGGATTCGGCAAAAAAAGCATCTCTTTGGCCAGCGGCATCTTAAAAGGCAACAAACGGGGTTAAGGCGACATACCGACCCTGTTGATTACTCAACCCATAAGGAGGAACGATGAGTGTTAAGATCGGGATAAATGGATTTGGTAGAATAGGACGGTTGGTTTTCAGAGCTGCCCTTAAGCACCCAGATGTAGAAGTAGTAGCCATTAACGATCTTACCGATGCAGCCACCATGGCCCATCTGCTGAAATATGACTCGGTTCATGGCCAGTTGGAGCAGGATGTCATAGCAAAGGACAATGCCATTGCCGTAGGCGAAAAAACCATCGCCTACTCGGCCGTCAAAGATCCGGCCCAATTGCCCTGGCAGGATCTGGGCGTGGATATCGCAATGGAGTGCACCGGTCTGTTCCGCGACCGTGAAAACGCCTCCAAACACCTGACCGCCGGAGCACGCAAGGTGATCATCTCCGCACCGGCCAAAGACCCGGACAACACCATCGTCATGGGGGTCAACCACACCACATACGATCCCAAACAGCATCACATCTTGTCCAACGCCTCCTGCACCACCAACTGTCTGTCACCGGTGGCCAAGGTCCTGATGGACCACTTCGGTATCCGCAGCGGTCTGATGACCACCATCCACGCCTATACCGGCGATCAGCGCCTGCTCGATTTTCCGCACAAAGACATGCGCCGCGCCCGCGCGGCGGCCCTGTCCATGATTCCCACGACCACCGGCGCAGCCAAAGCCGTATCCCTGGTGCTGCCCCAACTGGAAGGCAAGCTCAACGGCCTGGCCATCCGTGTTCCGACGCCCAACGTCTCCATCGTCGATATCGTGGTCAACGTGGAAAAAACCGGCGTGACCGTCACCGACGTCAACGAGGCGCTCAAAGCCGCCGCCGAAGGCGAACTCAAGGGTATCCTGGGATTCTGCGAACTGCCCCTGGTCTCCACTGACTTTAACGGCAGCAATCTTTCATCCATTGTCGATTCAGGCACCACCTACGTCGTCGATCAAATGGTCAAGGTCCTCTCGTGGTACGACAACGAGTCGGGCTATTCCCATCGCATGATCGATCTGGCAGCCTTGGTGGGCGGCACGCTGTAGGCCACTGCACGTAAATTCAACCAACCGCCGGCAAGGGCTGCGATACCGCTTGCCGGCTTTTCCATTCCAAGGGATTGAACACACTCCCCGGGAGCATGGAGGAAAAAGACGATGAATTCACGCCGCCCGTTGATCGCAGGCAACTGGAAAATGCATAAAACCGGCCCCGAGGCCGTTATCACCGCCGCAGCCCTGAAACCGCTGGTGGCCGAGGCCCCCGATGTCGACATCATGATCGCGCCCACCTTCACCGCCTTGGCGCAGGTGTCTGAGACAATCACCGGAAGCAACATCGGCCTGGGCGCTCAAAACCTGTACTGGGAATCCCAAGGTGCCTTCACCGGCGAGATCTCGGCCGAGATGATCAAAGCCGCCGGTTGCCAGTATGTCATCATCGGCCACTCGGAGCGACGCCAGTTTTTCGGCGAGACCGACCAAACGGTCAATCGCAAAATCGAGAAAGCCTCCCAGGCCGGTTTGATCCCGGTTTTCTGCATCGGCGAAACCGAATCCCAGCGGGAAGCCGGAGAAACATTTTCAGTGCTTGACAAACAGGTAAAAAACGGTTTAGAAAATCTATTTTCCGAAAACCTGCAAAGCTTGGTTGTGGCCTACGAGCCGGTTTGGGCCATCGGCACCGGCAAAACCGCCACAACAGATCAGGCGCAGGAAGTGCACGCGCACCTCAGGCAACGGTTCACCGACGCCTATGGTGCCGAATTTGCCGAGAAGATGCGCATCCTGTACGGTGGAAGCGTCAAACCTTCCAACGTCAAAGAGCTGATGGCCATGCCGGATATCGACGGCGCACTGGTTGGCGGAGCAAGCCTCGATCCGGAATCGTTTAGCCAACTGGTTAACTTTCAACGCTGATTTGGATGTAATATGTCACTTTTCATCGTAGTCTTACACGTAGCAGTCTGCATCGCACTGATCATGATCGTGCTGTTGCAGACCGGCAAAGGCGCCGATATGGGCGCCGCCTTCGGCGGCGGCGGCAGCAACACCCTGTTCGGTGCCTCGGGCGCCTCCACCTTTCTGGGCAAAATGACCACCGTGGCGGCCATCGTCTTCATGCTGACCTCGGTTACCCTGGCCATCATGGTCAACCGCGGCAGAGACACCTCCCCGCTAAAGGATGTCGCCCCGGTCCAGACCACCACCGAAGAAACCGCTCCGGTCACAGAGGCCACCGAAACACCGGCTGCCGAAACGCCTGCTGCCGACGAACAAACACCGGCAGCCGAACAAACCGAACCCGCAGCACCGGAGGCACCCAAAAGCGAATAAAAACTACGATTCATAGTCATACCGTGCCGAAGTGGTGGAATTTGGTAGACACGCTATCTTGAGGGGGTAGTGGCGCGAGCCGTGCCGGTTCAAGTCCGGCCTTCGGCACCATCTTTTTTCAATAATAAAGAGGGGTTACCATTGCGGTACCCCCTCTTTTTTTATGTCCATTTCATGTCCAGCCGCACGGACGCATTCCTCAGCAATTACCCGGCGCTCTCCCCTCCCCTTTTTAAATTTGAACAAAGCAAATGGTCCAATAATGCAAGGACGCACCACCCCACATGGGGGGTGGTGCGGGTCCTTTCCGGCGTTTTTTCTTAAGCGGTGGGACTCAGCGCGATCGGCGCGTCCATTTAATTTTTTGAAATCCCGTGGAAAATGGAATCTTGATGGAATTTGGTGGTTATTTGCAACCCACCCAACATCAATTCAACATACTGTTTTTATTGGTATTTATAATTTATTTTCGAATTAAACAAATCGGGAGCGGCATTTGGTGGAAAAATTGAGCGAAAAAATTACCGACATCAATGAAATTCGGGCCATGGTTGAGAAGCGACGGATGGAGGAAGAAAAAACTCGTGGCAGTGGCAGCGGCGGGGATGAAGGACTTCCCTCGCATTTTGTGCGGGCGTGCCTGCGAACCAATCAACTCGGTGATGGCGAGTTGTTCAAGGCGCTGCACAGGTACAAGTTCCTATACTGTAAAAACCTGCAAACCTGGCTGAGATGGGCCGGGCATCACTGGAAAGAAGATACCATGGATGCCGCTTTGGCTGCTGTAGAGGATGTTGCAGATGCCTACGAAAAAGAGGCCGCAAAAACCCGTGATGAAATGGGCCAGACGCATGACAAACATATCCGCAAAGGCCTCAGTCGGATGGTCGATGCCCTTGAATCGCGTGCGAATCAGCTGCGCGGCGATAACCGCCGGCAGGCGTGTCTGAAGTTCGCACACACGACCAAGGATCCGCTAGCCATTGAAGGTGGAGAATTGGACAGTAATCCGATGCTGCTTGGCTGTCGAAACGGCGTTGTGGAACTTACCAACGGCCGTTTTCGTGATGGTCGGCCGGACGATTATATTTTAAAGGCCTCCCCGCACGGTTGGGAAGGCATCGATCATCCGTGTCCCACCTGGGAAAAGGCCGTGCTGGACATCCAGGATGGAGACGAACGGATGGTTCTTTTTTGGCAGCGGCTTTTGGGGATGGCGATTTGCGGCAAGGTGGTTGAAAAGATCTTTCCGGTTTTGATCGGGCCTGGCGGTGACAATGGCAAAACAACGATGATCGAGGCGGTCAGTTATGCCATCGGACCATTGGGAGGTCCGGTCTCCTCGGACA
>JASFGJ010000012.1:0-16283 GCA_050123815.1 Desulfobacteraceae bacterium | reverse complement strand
AGCATGTTAAAAATCCATGCCGCGAAATACATCGGTTTTTCGCCGAAAGCGTCCTGGTTGACCACGGCCAGATATTCAACCACCGCCCCGGCAAACAGCCATGGCAAACACAACAGAGCAATCTGGTTTAGATTTCTCCAGAAAAAGAGTGCAGAGTCCGTAATGATCAATTTGAGCTTCATAGCCACTTTACCAATTTTCACATACTGGAATTAATATCGGGTAATCCGGTTCGTAATTATGTTACACGTGTTCTACCCTGAGGTTGCCGGCGTTTTGATGCAACGTTGGGGCATACATCATAATAACCGCTCAAAACCTTCTTCTATAAATGGACTGGCCTACGATTGCAAGGCCTAAGGATTCCCGCAAAAACAACTTAACATTTTTTTCTAAAAAATTCGAACCCTTGAAACATGATGCACCCCAGCAGGGCAAATCCGCCGCTGACGGCAAACAAGGCAAAGGAACCGATCTGTTCATAGAGCGCCCCGCTGATGAAGAAACCCACCATCAATCCCAGCCCGTAGGTTACGGCATTGTTCACGGCTTGACTGATGGTTTTTGTCCCTGCCGGGGCCAGGGCATCCATGTAAAGAATGCTGGCCATGTGAAAGGTGGCGTAAGTCACCGCATGCGTTAACTGAAGGGCCAGAATGCCCAGGGCCGAGCTCGTGGCCCACAAGCCGCCCCAACGCAGGACGGCCACAATGAAAGAGAATGCCAGAACCGACTGGTAGCGGAAGCGGATGAAAATGCGTTCGGACAATAGCATGGCGACAATTTCGGCGGCCACGGCGATCGACCAGCTCAAACCGATGAAAAAGTTGTCAAAGCCCAGATTGTTCAAATGGATTGAAAAAAAGGCGTAGTAGGCGCTGTGGCTCACCAGCATCAGAAATGCGCACACGAGAAAGATCAGCACCTTTGGACGCAGCAGCATCCGCAATCCCTGACCCCGGGTTTGCGGCCGATCGGGATTATAGCGGGGGAATCCAAGCGCCACGATGGCTTGAATCCAGGATCCGGCGAAGATCAGGCTGAGAATTATCTTTACCGAGTAGATATCGATCATGCGGCCCAGCACAAGCACCACGGTGATAAAGGCCAACGATCCCCAGGCTCGCATGCGGCCGTAGCGCTTTTTGCCCTTTCCCAATATATCCATCGAAAAGGCTTCCAAAAAGGAGATCAAGGGCGCGTAGAAAATACCGTAGCAGATAGTGATGGCCAGCATCCAGTGGAATTGGGCGGTCAGCAGAAAAAGGCCCCACAATGCGGCGCTGGCGAAATTACAAAACAGGTATATCGGGCGTCGGCTCTGAAAGCGGTCGGCCAGCACGCTCCAGGTGATGGAAAACACGATAAGCACGATTGACCGGGCCGCCGACAGGGTGCCGATCTGCCAGCCGGTAAATCCGATCTCGTAGCAGTACAGGTTAAAAAACGGCAGGTGGATGCCCATGACGCCGAAGTATAAAAAATACTGGGCAGCCAGTACCCACGGGCGTTGCGGATTTGATTGCATGCTAGTCGATGTTTACATTGATCTTCTTTGGCCGTTCCTGTTCGAATCTGGGCAGTTCGATCTTAAGAACACCATTTTTGAATGAGGCTTTAATTTTGTCGGGAGCGATGACGGTACGCATGGCAAACGAGCGCTCAAAGGTGCCGCAGCAGCGTTCCCGCCGGTAATACATGTCATCCGGGACGGTGAATTCCTCATTGCGGATGCCTTTGAGCGATAGAATGTTTTCTTTTACTTCCACAGAAACATCTTCCTTGTTTACACCGGGAAGATCCGCTTGAATGACAATGCCGTCATCTGTTTCGAGGATATCCACCTGGGGGCTCCAATTGCACTCCGAAATCTCTTCTTCAGGACCTGGCGGTCCGGGAAAGGCATCCCTGAACAACCGGTTGATCCTGTCTTGCAGTGCGGCGATGTTGATTGACGGATCCCATTTGACCACCGTCATATTCGTACCTCCTGTGGCGTTTGTTGGGTCTTATAATATCAATAATACCACAGTCGATCGTTTAACGGTACAGAATCCTGCAATTTCAGGTATTGCACGTTCCTGTCGAAAAAGGTCGGAAAAGGCATGCTGGTTGTTGTTGCTGTTTCTGAGCGCTTTACAAAGGTTCTACGCGATGTTATTTTACTGACTTACGGGGCAATTGTGCGAAACTAGGACAGGTCGATCCATTGTGCCGATCGATGCCTTCAGGCTCACAGATGCGGCAAATCGGAGCGACAAAACCTATACACAGATATCTTTCTTGCTTGGCAGGAGCCGCTCATGGATTACATAAAAATTAAATTTGGGGGTCACTTTGATCGCTTTGGACCAGAGATCGAAAAAACGATTCAGGATATTTTTCGGCCCCGGCCGGTCAACCCCATGTTTGCCTGCAAAGATTGCGGCTGGGTCCCCCAGATGGACATGTATGAAACCGAGACCGAAGTGGTGATCTGGGCTGAACTGGCGGGCGTTGAAAAGGAAAATCTCGAGGTCGAGATCAATGCCAAGGCGGTGCGTATCCACGGATTGCGCAAAGAGACCGCCAGAGAGCCCAAAGGCACGTATCGGCTGGCCGAAATTCGTTATGGAAAATTCGAGCGCGTTCTTTATCTTCCGGCGCGGGTCGATGTGGACGTTGTATCTTCATCATTCAAAGATGGATTGCTGACCATTCATATGGCTAAACAGCAACTCCATAAGACCCATAAAATACCCATATCGGATGGGTAGGCCCGGCTGATCATCGCGGCGCAATGCGCGCCATGTTCCAAATCAAACCTGTCGAATGAGTGTCCAGGAGGTTTTCATGACAGAAAACAAACCTTCAGTGGAATATACTACGGAGAATCTTCCTACGGCTCTGCCCATTTTGCCGCTGTACGATGCGGCATTGTTCCCAAAAATGGTCCTGCCGCTGGTGGTGATGGAAGAGGATTCAATCAAGCTGGTGGATGAGGCGATGTCCAAAGACCGGATCATCGGTCTGGTTGTTTCTAAAAAACAGGAGAATGTGCAGCCCGACGCTGACGACGATCTGGCCAAAGTCGGATGCAGTGCCCTGATTCTCAAAATGGCCAAAGCGGAAGACAACCGTGCCCAAATGCTGGTGCAGGGTTTGAGCCGCTTCAAGATCAAGACGTTTGTAAAGGGTAAGAGCTATCTGCAGGCCGAGGTCGATCACATCGAAGATGTCGAGCGTGAGGATGATCAGACCGCAGCCCTGATGGCCAATCTGGTCAAACAGTTCGGACGCGTCGTCGAGTTGTCACCCGGCTTGCCGCCGGAGATCCAGCAGATGTCCAGCTCTATCAAAGAACCGGGAACCTTGGCCGATATGGTGGCGTCCACAATCAACTCGAGCCCCGAAGAGAAGCAAAAAGTGCTCGAGGTTCGGGACAGCACCGCGCGTCTCAAGATGGTAACCAAAATGGTCAACCACCAGTTGAGCATTCTCGAGCTGGGAAACAAGATACAGTCGCAGGTCAAAGGCGACATGGACAAGCGCCAGCGCGAATACTATCTGCGCCAGCAACTCAAGGCCATCAGGGAGGAGCTGGGCGAGACCGACGATGAGACGGTAGAGATTGATGAATATCGTGCCAAGATTCATGAGCGCGGCCTGACCGAAGAGGCGGTCAAGGAGGCGGAGCGCGAACTGGACCGGCTGTCGAAGATGCACCCTTCATCAGCCGAATATACGGTTACCTCCACCTACCTGGACTGGCTTACCGAACTGCCGTGGCAGAAGAGCACCGAGGATAACCTCGACATCAAGGCGGCACGCAAAGTGCTGGACGACGACCATTTTGGACTTGAAAAACCCAAACGTCGCATTATCGAATACCTGGCTGTACGCAAGCTCAAGCCGGACTCCAAAGGGCCGATTCTCTGTTTCGCCGGCCCGCCGGGAACCGGCAAAACGTCGCTGGGCGCCTCCATTGCCCGCGCGTTGGGCCGCAAATTTCATCGCATTTCTCTTGGCGGCGTGCGCGATGAAGCGGAGATCCGCGGCCACCGGCGAACCTATGTGGGAGCACTGCCCGGTCGGATCATCCAAGGCCTGCGCCGGGCCGATTCCAACAATCCGGTCTTTATGATGGATGAAATCGACAAGGTGGGCAGCGATTTTCGCGGAGACCCCTCCTCGGCCCTGCTGGAGGTTCTCGACCCGGAGCAGAACCACTCGTTTTCAGACCACTACCTGGATGTCTCGTTTGACCTTTCCAGGGTTATGTTTATCTGCACAGCCAATGTGCTCGAAACGATACCGCCGGCGTTGAGAGACCGCATGGAGGTGATCCAGCTGTTGGGCTACACCGAAGATGAAAAAGTCAAGATCGCCCAACGCTATCTGGTGCCCCGGCAGCGCACACAAAACGGCCTGCAGGCCAAACAGATCAACGTGACTGTCGGCGCCATCCGCAGGATCATTTCCGGATATACCCGCGAGGCCGGGTTGCGAAATCTCGAACGTGAAATCGGGACGGTCTGCCGTGGTGTGGCCACTCAGATCGCGGAAGGCAAAATCAAAAAAGCCACCATCAAGATAGAGGATATTGCCGAATTTTTAGGCCCGATCAAATTTACTTCAGAGGCCAAGGCACGTATGACCGTTCCCGGTGTGGCCATGGGCCTGGCCTGGACTCCGGTGGGTGGGGACCTGCTTTTTATCGAAGCCACTTCGATGAAAGGCAGCAAGGGACTGACCCTCACCGGTCAGCTGGGGGATGTGATGAAAGAGTCGGCCACTGCGGCATTGAGTTTTATTCGCTCGCACGCCAAATTCCTGAAGATCGACGAAGATTTCTACACCAACAACGATATCCATGTACATGTGCCGGCAGGCGCCATTCCCAAAGATGGACCCTCGGCCGGCGTGACCATGCTGACGGCCCTTGTGTCGTTGCTGACCGATAGAAAGCTGCGCAAGGATCTGGCCATGACCGGTGAGATTACCTTGCGCGGACAAGTGTTGCCCGTGGGCGGCATCAAGGAGAAGGTGCTTGCGGCCCACAGGGCGGGAATCAAAACCATTATCATGCCCAAAGGCAACGAAAAGGATCTGATGGATATTCCCAAAAAGGTCCAAAAAGAGATCAAATTCCACTTTGTTGAGAAGATGATGGACGTGCTCAAGCTGGCCATCGTCAAATGATTCATGGTCAATCCCGCCCTCAAGGCCGGGGTCTCATCCCGCAGGGATGAGGGTAACTGAGCAGTAATTCGGACATGTCAAGATTCCTTCGGTGATTCAAACAGCCTTATGGTTAAAGACCCATTGCAGAGACAGGACCGCTGCGGCGGCCATTGTACGATAGCATTCCAGGGCAGGCGGCTGCTTTATTTGGCTTTGCTGCTTGGGCTGTGCCTTTCTATTGCCGCCTGTGCTCGGCCGCGATACAGCCCGCCGCCGAAACCGGCACCCAAAGCGCCTGCCGGACACCCGCGTCCCTATCGTGTCAACGGTCGATGGTACCAACCCATCCCCAATGCCCGCGGATTTGAACAAAGCGGTCTGGCCTCCTGGTATGGAAAGAAGTTTCACGGCCGCAAGACATCCAACGGTGAAATCTACAACATGTATGCCATGACTGCCGCCCACAAGACCCTGCCGCTGGGGACCTATGTACGTGTGCACAATCTGACCAACGGCAAAAGCGTGGATGTGCGCGTTAACGATCGCGGCCCCTTCGTGCGCGGCCGGATCATTGATCTGTCCTATACCGCTGCCAAACGGATCGGCATTGTGGGGCCCGGAACCGCCCGGGTTCGGGTGGAGGCGTTGGGAGTCCCCGCCCGCAAGGCCGTTGCCGGAGCCAAGGCGCACTATCTACCCATTGATTATTACTCGGGAAATTTTACATTCCAGGTGGGTGCTTTCGCCGAAAAAGCCAATGCCCGGCGGTTGGTGCAAAAATTGGGCAGGCTTTACAAGAATGCGCATATGACCACCTATTTCGACGGCCGGCGCACCTTTTACCGGGTGCGTGTCGGGCTGGCCCATACGCTTAAAGAGGCGGAGCAATATGAGCAAGTGCTGGCTGAAAGCGGGTACCCCCAGACGTTTATTGTGGCGGAATAAAGAAGACAATGAACAGTGAAAAGCTGAAAAAGGTTATATTTCTGGATCGCGACGGTGTAATAAATGCCGATTCGCCCGACTATATTAAAAGCTGGGAAGAGTTCAGCTTTCTGCCGGGCAGTTTGCAAGCCCTGGCGGACCTGACGCATGCCGGATATCATTTGATCGTTATCACCAACCAGTCCATGATCGGCCGAGGCATGGTGCCCCTGCCCGTGCTGGAGGAGATGCACCGTCGCATGCGCCAGGCCGTTGAACAGGCCGGCGGGGTGATTCACGATATTTTTTTCTGCCCCCATCGGCCGGAAGACCATTGCCGTTGCCGAAAACCGGAGCCGGGAATGATTCTGGCGGCAGGCCGGCGCCATGGAATCGATCTATCAGCGACCGTTATGATCGGCGACAACGCCAAAGATGTGATATGCGGCCGCGATGCCGGGTGCGGCGCAACCATGTTGGTACGCACCGGCAGCGGAGAAACCGCCCGGCAGGAGCTTGCCGCTGCCGGCATTCGGGCCGATGCCGTGGCTGCCGATCTTAAAGCTGCCGCAAATATGATTTTGTCCGGCCAAATCGAATTTGCTTAACCCATGCCAGCATCAGACACCTCCGACGAAATAGTGGAAGGCCATATCGAGCGCATCACTTATCGCAGCGGCGATTCCAATTTTCTGATCGCCAAACTTCGCACGATCCCGGCGCAGAAATTGGTGACGGTCTTGGGCCATATGCCCGAACCCCGGGCCGGTGAGACATTGCGCCTGAAAGGCCGCTGGACCCTGCATCGCCGCTATGGCCAGCAGTTCAAAGTCACACAATTCGAAGTGGTATTGCCGTCGGATGTGGAGCAGATTCGTCACTACCTCGGTTCGGGATTGATAAAAGGCATCGGGCCAAAAACCACCGAGCGGCTCATTGCCCATTTCAAGGCCACGGCACTTCAGGTCATCGAACAAGAACCCGCACGCTTGAGCGAAGTCAAGGGAATCGGCCCGCAAAAAGCCGGGCAGATCCAGCGGGCCTGGCAGGAGCACCATGCCGTGCGGGCCTTGATGCAGTTTTTGCAGGACCATGACATCGAGCCTGCATATGCGGCTCGGGTTTACAAGACATACGGCACTCAGGCGCTGGAAGTGTTGCGGACCGACCCCTACCGGGTGGCGGCAGATATCCCGCGGATCGGTTTTTACATTGCCGATGCGGTGGTCCGCCGATCCGATCTGCCTGTGGATGAAAGCCAGCGCGCTGAAGCCTGTGTGCGTCACCTTCTCGGTGAAGCGTATGACCGCGGGCATATCTTTATTCCCAGGGACGAGCTGGAACAGCGCAGCAGCGACATGTTTCAACTCGACTACCACGCCCTGCAAAGCGCCCTGGAGAGTTTGACCGAGCAAGGCGTGATCACCGTTGATCGGCAAGCACCCGGCAGCCCACTCTATCTGAAACCGCTCTATCTCGCCGAAACCGAGATCGCCCTTCGCCTTCAGGCCATGTCGGCAATGCCGGTGGGTTTGCCCCGGGTCGATCCCCGCCAGATCATGGAGACCGCATTTCAGCGCCTGGCAATTAAGTTGTCGGACGCGCAGATGGCGGTGCTGCAAAGCGTGTTCGATCATCGGGTGGTGGTGATTACCGGGGGGCCGGGAACCGGCAAAACCACCCTCGTGCGATCCATTGCCGCCGTCTATGATGCCGTCGGCTGCAATTACTTTCTGGCGGGGCCCACCGGCCGGGCCGCCCGACGCATGGCAGAGCTTACCGGCCGGCCCGCAGCGACACTGCACCGGCTGTTGGGATTCAACCTTGCCGATGGCAAATTCGACCGCGACCAGGACAATCCTCTGGATACCGACGCTCTGATTGTGGACGAGGCCTCGATGGTCGATCTGATGCTCATGGGGCATGTGATCAAGGCCCTGCCCCATGATGCGGCACTGATCCTGGTGGGCGATGTTTCCCAGCTTCCGTCTGTGGGCCCGGGAACGGTGCTGGCTGATTTCATCGATGCGCAGCTGTTCAAAACCCATGCCTTGGACCAGGTGTTTCGGCAGGCGGCCGAGAGCCCCATCATCGCCAATGCCCATCGCGTTCGCACAGGCCGACTGCCGGTTCTGAAACCTCACTGCCCGGATGAACCGCTGTCTGATTTCTCCTTTATCGAGGCAACCGATCCTGAACAGATCACCCGCAGCATCCTTTCGCTGTGCACGCACAAAATACCAAATCAGCTGAAACTGGACGGGGTTCGGGATGTGCAGGTGCTGACCCCCATGCACAAAGGGCCTTTGGGAACCCTTCAACTCAATCGCCGGTTGCAGGCCGCACTCAACCCCGGTTCGGCTAAAGGTGATGACTATCGCGTCGGCGACAAGGTGATGCATCTGCGCAACAACTACCAAAAAGAGGTGTTCAACGGCGAAATCGGCATGGTGTGCGACGCCGATCCCCGGCAGGGGCGATGGGTGGTGGATTACGACGATCGCCGGGTGGCCTACGACGAGGCCGACCTGGACGAGCTGTCGCTGGCCTATGCCATCTCGGTGCACAAATCGCAAGGTTCGGAATATCCGGTAATCATCCTGCCGCTGGTGACCCAGCACTACATCATGCTGCAACGCAACTTGCTCTACACCGCCCTGACCCGGGCCCGCCAAATGGTGGTATTGATCGGGTCGCCCAAGGCGGTTCGCGTTGCCGTGCAGACGGACAAGCCTCGGCAGCGGCAGTCGCTCCTCGCATGGCGCCTCAACCCCACTGTGACCCCTTGAGGCACGCAAGGCCTGCGTTATCAGGGGTTCGCAATAGGAAGAACTATGGCTTCACCCCTTTTGACGATACTATCCATCCGAATCGGATGAGGGCGGGGTCTCTTTGGAGACCATGGGAAGTTTGACGAAGTCCACGCCCTCCTGACGCAGCATGTCTTCTTCCTGGGAGGTGCTGACACCGCGAATGTTGCGTGGTTCGTTGACGCCGTAGTGGATTTTCAGGGCTTCGGAGGCAAAATCGGAGCCCACATTATCGAAATTGGTTTCGACAAATTCGCTGACCGCTCGAGCGATCTTTTCCGGATTGGGCATCTGTGGTTTGCGTGCGGGCAGCGCGGACGGGCGTGACCCTTTGATGGCAAAGGTCGACGGTTTTCGGGCCACCTGGGTGTCATTGCAAATCGGGCAGGCGATCAATCTCTCTTTTTGTTGTTTTTTAAAGGCCTTGAGGTCATCAAACCAGCCCTCGAAGTTGTGGCCCTGCCGGCATTGCAAATCGTAGACGATCATCGTTTGTTCCGTATTTCTTGAGATATATAAAATAAATTAACATAATCGAACGGGATGTTAAAGAAAATATTGACATTGAAGACGTTTTTGTCAAAGAATACGCCACATTCCATCGCTGGGGGAAAATTGCCTTTTATGACCAAGGGAGTTCAAAATATGAACAAATCGATCAAAACAGCAATGCTCATTTTAATCGGTCTATCATTGACAGCGACCCTGGTCACTGCCGAAACCAAATATGTTTCTGAAGGATTGACCATTACCCTGCGCACCGGACCGGGAGCCGACCGGAAAATCATCTCGATGCTGCCTGTGGGACGCGCCGTCGAAGTCGTAACGCCAGGTGAGGAGTGGACCGAGGTAATGCTGTCCAACGGCAAACAGGGGTGGGCATTGACCCGCTATTTGACAGCCAAAGAGCCCGCATCCAGGGTCCTGGCCCGATTGCAGCAACAATATACCAGGTTGTCAAAAGATTACGAATCGTTGAAGCAAAAGAGCACCCAGCTGAGTTCAGAAGGCCAGGGGCTTGCCGGTGAACTTGCCGAAACGCAGCAGGCGCTGAGCAAGCTGACTCATGAGCACGAAACATTGATAAAGGAATCAAAGGAGTTTCTCTCGTTGAAGGCCAAATACGCCAAGGCCGTCAAAGAGTCGAAGCAGGCCCTCAAAGAGGCCGACGAAATCAAGGAGCAGTATAAGGAGCTATCATACAGCGAGGTTAAAACCGGCATGCTTATCGGCGGGGGCATGATCGTCCTTGGATTTCTCGCCGGATACATATTGAAACGGCCCAAGCGCAGATCTCCCCTACTGTAGCTGTTGGTTCGAGCTCATTTAAAGACAGGCCCCCATGACCGACATGAATAGTGACGTTTTGGTAATCGGCAGTGGTATCGCCGGTTTGATGTTCGCCCTTCGGGTGGCCGAGGTTGGAACCGTAGCCCTGGTCACCAAAAAAGAGGCCATGGACAGCAACACCAACCTGGCCCAGGGCGGGATCGCGTCGGTGTTCGGCCGGTTCGACTCTTTCGAGCTTCACATCGAAGACACGCTGGCCTCAGGGGACGGTTTGTGCAATCGCGATGTCGTTCAAAAGGTGGTTACCAACGGTCCTCAGCTGATCACCGAGTTGATGGAGATGGGCGTCCGGTTCAGCCTTCAACAGGGTCAAGACGAATCTTCCGAACCCGTATTCGATCTGGGGCGTGAGGGCGGCCACTCGCAAAACCGCATCGTCCATGCCCATGACATGACCGGTCGCGAAGTGGAACGGGTCCTGGTGGAAAAGGCCCGGAGCCACCCCAACATCACCCTCTGTGAAAATCACATGGCCATCGACCTGATTACCCAGTCGACCCGCATCCGGCGCGGCATGGTGACCACCACCCATGAGGATTTCTGCTGCGGTGCCTACGTGCTGGAGCGCAGCACCCGGCGGGTGAAGACCTTTTCGGCAAAAATCACCCTGCTGGCCACGGGGGGGGCTGGAAAGGTTTACCTTTACACCAGCAATCCCGATATCGCCACCGGAGACGGCATGGCCATGGCCTATCGCGCCGGAGCCACCGTGGCCAACATGGAGTTCGTGCAGTTTCACCCCACGTGCCTCTACCACCCGGACGCGAAAAATTTCCTGATCTCCGAGGCCGTGCGCGGTGAAGGCGGCGTTCTGGTTGACCTGAACGGCCGTTCGTTCATGGGAGATTACGATCCGCAAAAGGACCTGGCTTGCCGGGATGTGGTGGCGCGGGCCATCGATACCGAATTGAAGAAAAGCGGGGCGGACAGCGTCTTTCTGGACATATCCCATCGGCCGGCCGACAAAGTCAAAGAGCGGTTTCCCAATATTTATCAGCGCTGTCTATCATACGGCATCGACATCACCAAAGAGCCGATTCCGGTAGTACCCGCAGCCCATTATATTTGCGGCGGCGTGGTCACCGATATGCACGGCCGTACCGACATCCAGCACCTGTACGCCGTCGGCGAAACCGCCTGCACCGGACTGCACGGCGCCAATCGGCTTGCCAGCAATTCGCTGCTGGAGGCGCTGGTGTATGCCGATGCTGCCGCCACTCAGGCCGTCGAAGAGCTGAAAAGCGATAATTTCAGCACCTTGTCCGAGCCGCCGCACTGGGATGACATGGGCACCACCGACAGCGACGAGATGATCATGGTGGCCCACACCTGGGATGAGATTCGCCGTCTGATGTGGAACTACGTCGGCATCGTACGTTCGGATAAACGCCTGGAGCGCGCCCAGCGGCGCATCGAAATCATACTCAAGGAGATCCAGGAATATTACTGGCATTTCAAGGTGGTGCCGGATCTGATCGAACTGCGAAACATCGCCGTCGTGGCCGATCTGATCATCAAGTGTGCCCTGCATCGCAAAGAGAGCCGGGGCCTTCACTACACCTTGCAATACCCCAAACGCGACGACAAGCGCTGGCGCAAAGACACCCTGCTGCGCCGTCCCATTGTCGGTTGATGCGCGAACCCTAAATCATGGAGGCATTGGTGAGTGTTGAGATTTGGGCCGCATTTGTTCTAGCGGCAGGCATCGTATTGATCATTCCCGGCCCTACCATCATCCTGGTCATCAGCCAGTCGATCACCCACGGCCGCAAAGCGGTGCTGCCCCTGTCGGCCGGGGTCGTGGTTGGCGATTTTACGGCCATGACCCTGTCGCTGCTGGGATTGGGTGCGGTACTGGCCTCTTCGGCAACGCTTTTTTCGATCCTGAAGTGGATCGGAGCGGCCTATCTGATCTATCTGGGTGTCAAGCTGTGGTGCGCAGACCCGGACAAGGCGGAGATAAACCCGCCCCACCCGGCAACATCGAACAGCTCCCATTTCAGCCGCGCATTTATCGTCACGGCCCTCAACCCCAAAAGCATCGCCTTCTTCGTCGCTTTTTTACCGCAATTCGTCAGAACCCAAAGCCACGCCTTGGAGCAGTTCGTGATCCTTGGGGCCACTTTTCTTATTCTGGCCGTGGTGAATGCCATGCTGTACGGTTTTTTTGCCGGCCAGCTTCGGGATGCGTTGCTTAAGACAGGTGTCCGGCGGCTCTTTAATCGCTGCGGCGGCAGCGCCCTTGTCGGCGCCGGCCTGCTGACGGCGGCCCTGCAACGCTCCTCCTAAAGCCGCAACACCAAGCCTTAATTCCGGAATCGAGTGGTTGCCAGACATGCGGATCCGCTCGCTTAATCGCAATCCGCCAAGAACTAATATTGTATAGAAATTAAAAGCTCTGGACCGATAGCCTTGATGTTTTTACTCATAAGCCCCAATTGAAGGAGCCGAAGCATTTCTGAGGTCCCAGTTAATATCATATTTGATCTTCAAGTCAGGGTCACCGCAGCCTTTGGCATCGGAAGAGCTTTGCAAAGAGTAGTCCCAGTACGGGAAGCCTTTGCCGGCAAAGGCGGGATCTCCCATGACTGAATTGCTGTTCATATTGTTCCCTGGAGGATCATTTTTCGTATAGAGATTGAAGTCCATGACACCCCTTCCATCCCCTGAAGCAAAAACGTCGCCGGTAAAATAATCGCCGACGATATTGTTCTTAATGGTGATCTCATTCATATTCGGATTTTCATCGATGGTCATCGCAGCCCTAACAAAACCGGTCATCGGCTTGTATATGGTATTGTGGGCAATGAGGATATTATCGTAATGAAGCACTGACCTTGGAGTGCCCGATCCATTGAGGTTCAACGCAAGCAGCCTTGCGGAATCTTCGTTGGCCGCAAAAAGGTTGTTCACAATGGCAATGTTCTGTTTATAGAAATCGACCCGTTCAGCGTTGCCTATGCTGTCCAATTTAAGCCCCTGTGACTCACCGCCATACATTTGGTTATTTCGTAAAATAATACTGTTATTATCTCCGCCGTCATTGGCGATGTAATCGCAGTGGTCAGTTGTGTGCATGGCTGGCGTCGCGTCCGATACCGGGTTCCTATCGGTGGTGTTGTCCCTGAAGTCGAAGATATCTTTGGCATCACCATCGATGTAAAACCTGTACCTTTCGTTTCTCGTATTATGCTTGATAAGGATATTTCCCGTGTCGGGGTAGGGAAAAGCCGAAATCTCTGCTCCAAATCCATTGTCCTTAAAACCATCATCGTCGTTAAGGGCGTTCACAACATCTGAAGCGCTGTAAACGGCTGATGGGAGAACGACCGTAAATGCAGTGGGATATCCTCCTGCGCCGTAACTCGTATCAAGATGAAAAGTTAATCTCGAGAAAGTTGTGCAGTCGTATGTTGGACCATTGAAAGCCGTCGCCCACGCCTGTGGCGGAATGACATAGCTGATACTATTGCCGGAAAACAAGACGTTATCTCCCTGGAATTTCATCCCGTCTCCATTCTGGTAGGAAATATCGCACCCTCTTACGATATAATTGCCGACACCAATCATGCTGATTCCCTGGTTTGCCTCTGTCACTGTAAAATTCTCTATAACCACATCGTGGGACAGAAAAGCGCCCGCTCCTGAAGTGTTCCGCGACCTGATGGCTTCATCCCGGTTAATGGTATCCACCCATATTCTGCCCGCGCCGGTATAACTGCAGTTGTTAAACCATACATGATGGGCATATATAACTATACCGCAGCGGTACGCATATCCCATACGAACATTTTCAAATCTCAGAAAAGGCGATCGAATGACGCCGCCCCTTAATACAGGATCAACACCTGTATCGGGTCTGATGGTCACATACTGCTCAAAATCACCATATTGGCCTTCGGGAAGGTCATATTCACATGTATCATTCAAAAAAAGTACCGAATCTCCACTATCTGCATGAGGATAACCGAGTGTCTCCCACTCCGTGCCCAGTGCGCGGCCTAGCGTTTTCCACGGTTCCGACCGGCTGCCGTCACCGCTGTCATCCGCGGCGCTGCAGTCAACATACCAGGTGTTAAACTCCTTATTGTTGGCCACAAAAAGTGTTATTTCCGTCAGTTTCGTGGTTGTCCCGTTTTCTTCAGGTACCGCTGTTGCCTGTATGGTGTGGGATCCGTCAGTGAGCGTGGTCGTATCCAAAGTCAGGACAAATTCATACTCACCGGTATCCGGATTCATCGTCTCTTCGGTTATGGATGTCATCCGGCTGTTGTCAATACTCATATTGACACTTTTTATCCCCCTTGAGTGATATGCCACCACACCGATGTAAACTGTTCCCTTGACCGTGTTGCTATCGGGATAGGCCCAAACAGCGATGGGTTGATGCGGCAGCGGGGTCCGGGGGGCATCTGTCTCGTTCGAACCTGATGAGCACCCACTATTCATCATGGCGGCTGTTGCAAAAACAAACAGAACGGCGAACCGGTAGTACTCACTCCTGCGCGATCTCATTTCTATTCTCCTTAGTCTGTGCAGTTGTCAGCGTACCATATAAGCATCAGAAGCAATCTACATCTCCTTTTTCTCCGCAAAGAGGCCTGTCTTCCGATTGAAAGCATGCAAAAGATCCAATACATACATCATGTTCAATATTCGCTCTATATCAGTTAGATCGACAAGAGCATAACGGCTGTGGCGAATTTCCGGCAAATCCGGCACAGCCTATCCGACGATAAGCTATCTCAAGAAAGTATTTTTGACCCTATCCGAAAATTATCGACATTCGATGGTATGATTGCGGGTTAAAACTCCAGGGTCCGCCTATACCTTGAGTTAAACCCGAGCTTGGAGAAAGCTTTAATAAAAAACCAATTTGATGGTCGTCGATAATTTAATAAGGTATTTCCATTGGTTACCACTCAATGGGAGTTCTAGTCAAGAGCTGTTTATGGAAAGGTTGGGCGGCGTTTTGTTTATCTTTGATTAAATTATACCCGGTCCTTCATGTCGTCGGCAGGCTGCGAAGTTTACGTGTGATTTGCCGATTCACCGGATACCTGATATGCGCGGTAGCCAGAAACTTTTTCGCCGTTGTCCTGAAAAATACTCAATCGCGACCCGAGTTACAGAGTCGGGCAGGCGAGCGAACTCACCGAAAAGGCTCGTTCGCCTGTCCGACATCTGCTTTTTGTAAGGTGCCAGCCGTAGTCGGCTGCTGCCGTCCCTTGGCAACGCCGGATTTTGAGCCCTCCGACTTTCCTGAAAGGTAAAAAAGATGGAGAAAAACCGAACCGATCCTGGAATGTACTTCTGGATAGTTCCAGCTATCAGGTCTGAATTTGCTATAGCTTCAACGCCTATAACGCTTAGTAAAGATTTTTTTTGACAGCACATGGCAACTTCCCTAAGATTTAGACACCTGAGGATGGAACGTTCTGTTAATGTAAAGGAACGGCCCATGGGACGCGCTTTGAAACCCAAGCAGTGGAACGGAACAGGACGGAAAGGATCAAATGGAGGTGAACTCAGACAGGCATGACGCGCGTGCATCTGGAACAGAAACCAATAAAAAGAGTGGCGCTTGGGCGCAGGCAGTGCGTCTGGCCGAGCAGACACCGGCATCTCGCAACCGCTATGTCGATTTTCTGCGCGGTATCTCCATCTTGTCGGTGGTGTTCGGCCACTGGCTTATGGCCGCTCCCCATTATGACAGCGGTAAACCCCACATGTGGCATTTGCTGGCGGTGGTCCCCTGGTCCCAGTGGTTGACCTGGTTGTTTCAGGTGATGCCGATCTTTTTCTTTGTCGGTGGTTTTTCCAATATGACCTCATGGGAGGCGGCACAGCGGCATGGCCACGGATATGGGCTATGGCTGGGCAGCCGGTTGCAACGGCTTTTAGGGCCGGTGTTGCCTCTGCTGGCCACTTGGGCGGCATTGGCATTGATCGGCCAAGTGCTCGGTGTGCCCAGGGGATTTATACAGGTCGGCTCCAGGATCGCGTTAGTGCCCACCTGGTTTCTTGCGATCTACA
>JASFGJ010000011.1:0-16471 GCA_050123815.1 Desulfobacteraceae bacterium | reverse complement strand
CAAGCGGGCATGGTTGTCTCCTGCGAAACCTCGCGCCAGATTGTCGATTCGACCATTGAACGCATCCGTGCAACCGTCAACATGGATGTATTCAAAGAGACTATCGCGACGCTGACCGGTGGTTCGGGTGCCGTCGGCCTGGTGCTTTGCCGGAGCAGTCGTTCCGGTTCCGGCAAACGGTTGCTCGGCGCAGTGACCCGCTGTGCAGTCCAGCATCACCGCCTGTGCACCTGGGGACCCGATACCGGTATCCCTTCCAATGGCGTGCATGTCATGCGCACGGATTCGATTGGCGTGTTGCAGCACGGCGTCACCCTGGGAATCGAAACCTTTCGCGCATTCAAGGCTGAATTGAATTGGGCGGCCGACAAACCGCATAAAGTGATCTGTCATCAGGTGGGGGCCGCACATCAGCGCACCATTTTGGAATCGATTGGTGTGGATGAATCCAAAGATTTTTCCACCTATCGATACCTTGGAAATATTGGAACTGTCTCACTACCCATTACGGCCGCCATTGCCGATGAACGCGGTTTTCTTCAATCCGGAGACTGTGTCGGGTTTCTGGGTATCGGAAGCGGCCTGAACTGCCTGATGCTGGGATTGCAATGGTAGCGACACCCATCGACCGCCGACGCTTTCGGCACCTCTATCCCTACCAATCCAACTATCTGGATCGCAATGGATTGAAATATCACTATGTCGATGAAGGCCAAGGCGACCCGATCCTGATGATACACGGCAACCCGACCTGGTCGTTTTTTTACCGATCCTTGATCGAGGCGTTTCGTTCCGGTCACCGTGTTATCGCACCGGATCACATGGGGTGCGGTTTGTCGGACAAACCGCCGAGCAGCCGATATGACTTTCGACTGCAAAACCGCATCGATGATCTGGAAGCCCTGGTGGGCCACCTCAATCTGGACCGCCCGATCACGTTGATTTTGCACGATTGGGGAGGAATGATCGGCCTGGCCTGGGCGCTGAAACATCTCCACCAAATCGGTCGGGTGATCATTATGAATACCGCCGGTTTTTTCCCGCCGCACGGCAAATCGATCCCCATGCGGCTGCGGTTGATTCGCAGCGGCAGCGCCTTTGTGGAAAAAACGGTCCTGTGTTTCAATTTGTTTTCACGCGCCGCCATCCACATGGCTCCGCATAGAAAGCTGCCGCCCGATGTGGCGGCGGGATTTCTGGCGCCTTACAACAGCGTCAACAACCGATTGGCCACCTTGAAATTCGTTCAGGACATCCCTTTGGACCCAGACCACCCAAGTGGTAAGATTGTTTTGCATGTTGACAATAATCTCCATAAATTCAAACAAATTCCAATGATGATACTCTGGGGTGCCCACGATTTTGTATTTGATCGGGACTATTACCGGGAGTGGCGACGGCGTTTTCCCAATGCCTCTGCCCACTGGTTCGCGGACGCCGGCCACTACCTGTTGGAAGATGTGCCCAACAAGATCGTTCCGCTGATCAGGGAGTTCTTGCATAATGATCCATGCAAGTGTTAATAACCGATTTTAATCATGGAAACTGAACCTACACCACCCGTAAATGTCGCGCACTATCTCAGAACCATGGCCCGGGTTCAGCCCTACCGCCGCGCGGTGGTCTATCCCGCCGCCCATGATCACAACGGCCGGGTGGCCTATTCCCATCTGACATTTCGCCAACTCGATAGAGAATCGGATTGCTTTGCCCACGGTTTGATTCAGGCCGGCATCACAAGGGGCACCCGCACCATTGTGATGCTGCGGCCAAGCCTGGAATTTTTCGCCCTGACATTCGCCATGTTAAAAGTCGGTGCCGTGCCGGTGATGGTCGATCCGGGCATGGGGGTGCGCCGTATGCTTTCCTGTCTGCGTGAGAGCCGTGCCCAAGCCCTGATCGGTATTCCACCGGCGCACGTCTTGCGAATCCTGTGTCCGAGATTTTTTAAAGAAATTCAGACCACTATTACGGTAGGTCACCGATGGTTCTGGTCGGGACCGACCCTTAAGGATATTCGTGCATTGCCCTGGCAACCCTTCAGCATCGCCAACACCGGAAAGGATGAACTGGCCGCAATTCTGTTTACCACAGGCAGCACCGGACCGGCCAAAGGAGCTCTCTATACACACGGTATCTTTGATGCCCAGGTGCGCCATATCAAAGCCCAGTTCGGCATCACGCCCGACGAAATCGACTTGCCGACCTTCCCTTTGTTCGCTCTGTTTGATCCGGCCCTTGGGATGACGGCCGTGATACCCGATATGGATCCGACCCGACCGGCAAGTGTGAATCCGCAAAAAATTATCGAGGCCATAGTCAATCAAGGCGTCACCAACATGTTCGCTTCCCCTGCACTGCTCGACCGTGTTGGGCGTTACGGCAAGTCAAAAGGGATCCGCCTGCCGTCGCTAAAACGCGTCATCACGGCCGGAGCGCCTGCGGCGCCAGCCAGCATTGAACGTTTTTCAAGCATGTTGGAAAGCGAAGGTGAAATCCACACCGCGTACGGTGCCACCGAGGCCATGCCGGTCTCGTCGTTTGGCAGCAACGAAATCTTGACCGAGACCGGCGATTTAAGCAGGCAGGGATACGGCATGTGCGTCGGCCGCCCCATTCAGGGGGTTGACCTGAAAATCATCAAAACCAGCGACGATCCGATTGCGCACTGGTCCGATGATCTGGTCGTTGAAACGGGCGAGATTGGCGAAATCGTGGTTCAGGGCGAAATTGTCACTAGCGGATATTTTGAACGCCCCAAAAATGATATACTATCCAAAATTTCTGATGATGGACCTCTCTGGCATCGGATGGGCGATTTGGGATGGCAGGACAACAAAGGCCGCATCTGGTTTTGCGGCCGAAAAAGCCACCGGGTGATCACCACCGACAACACCTTGTACACGATTCCCTGCGAGGCCATATTCAACAATCATCCGGCTGTCTTTCGCAGCGCCCTGGTTGGCGTCGGCGTCGCGCCGAATCAACAGCCCGTGGTTTGTATAGAATTGGATCCGGAATATAAGGGCGCGGATTTTGACATCATCGTCCAGGAACTGCTTGCCCTGGCCCAGGACAATCCGTTGACGGAAAAGCTGGACACCTTTTTACATCACCCCGGCTTTCCTGTGGACGTGCGCCACAACTCAAAGATATTCCGCGAGAAACTGGCGGTGTGGGCATCGAGTAAAATTAAATAAAACGTAGTGTTACGTGTTAAGTTTTAAGTGTTAAGTTAAGGATCGGGGCCGGTTTTTTACCGATAATATCTAATCGCTTGCTTTTATCAATGACAAGTCAGCGCATCATACTCGTTACCGGAGGGGGTGGGTTTTTAGGCAGCGCCGTCGTGCGCATGCTCGTGGCCGGAGGTGAAGCGGTCCGCACCTTTTCACGATCGTCGTATCCCCATCTGTCACGAATCGGGGTGGAGCAAATTCAAGGCGATCTGGCCGACATCCAAGGGCTGGTCAAAGCCTGCCGCAACGTTGAAGCCGTATTTCATGTGGCAGCCAAACCTGGAATATGGGGGAGTTATCAAAGTTTTTATGCTCCCAACGTCGTCGGGACCCGGAACGTCATAGAGGCCTGTAGGCGCAACGGCGTGCAGCGTCTGATCTACACCAGCTCACCCAGCGTGATATTTGACGGGAAGGATATGCAGGGGATTGACGAATCAGTCCCCTACCCCGAGACCTTTCATGCCCATTACCCCCGCACCAAAGCCCTGGCTGAGCAGGCGGTCCTGGATGCCGCCCGCAACGGGCTGCCGGCAGTCGCACTGCGCCCCCATCTGATCTGGGGGCCGGGAGACAACCATCTGGTTCCGCGTATTTTGGCGCGCGCCGGAAGGCTGCGACGGGTGGGCGGAGGAACAAATCTGGTCGATACGATCTATATTGACAATGCCGCTCATGCTCATTTGCTGGCCGAGGCAGCGCTAAAGGACAATCCGGCAATAAGCGCCACGGCCTATTTCATCAGCCAGGACTGCCCCATTGCCTTGTGGGAGATGATCGACCTCATCCTGGCTGCCGGCGGAAAACCGCCGGTTAAAAAAACAATCTCACCTGCCGCCGCCTTTCTGGTCGGTGCCGTGTGTGAAGGCCTTTATAAATTTTTCCAAATAAAAAAAGAGCCGCCGATGACACGTTTCGTGGCTCGCGAACTGGCCACATCCCACTGGTTCAACATAGCGGCGGCCAAAAGAGATCTGGGATATAAACCGCTGGTGTCGACGCAGGAGGGGCTGCGAAGACTTGCCGCCTGGATTGAGCGGCGTTGAGTATATTTGTTAGTATTTATGCTATAAACACATAGTGTTAATAAATAGAGGATGGTTCAATGAAAAAATTCATCATCTCCGTCATCGGCAAGGACCGGCCCGGTATCATCGCATCGATCACCAAGGTATTGTTCGATCAGGATTTGAATATCGAAGATGTCAGCCAAACCATTTTGCAGAATCAGTTTTCCGGAATCTTTATCGCATCCGGGCCGGACACCACTTCTTACGGTGAGCTGAAGGAGCGCCTTAAAAACAGTTCGCCCGATCTTGACCTTCATTATTACGTTCGTGATATGGGGTCCAATGCCATTGAATGGACCACTTGTGCGTGTGATCCGTTTGTCATCACGACACGCGGACCCGACCGCAAGGGCCTGGTGGCGCAGATTACCGCCCTTTTGGCATCGTATAACGTCAACGTGACCCAACTCCAGGCCGTATTTCGCGGTGGTGATGAGCCGGGCAAAAACGTGATGATCTACGAGGTCGATATCCCCAATGATGTCGACCTTGGAAAACTCCGCACTTCATTGAACGAAAAAGCGGATACATTGAAGCTTGAAATCAATCTGCAGCACAAAAACATTTTTGAGGCGATCAATAGGATATAAAAATGTTAACACATAGTGAAATTCTTTCCGTTTTGGATATGCTGCGCAATGAAAATCTCGATGTGCGCACCGTTACCCTCGGGCTCAATCTTTTGGATTGCGCCAGCGATGATATCGGCCGGTTCTGTGATAATATATACGACCGCATTACCACATCCGCACAGAGACTGGTTTCAACATGTGATCAGGTCGGTGAAAAATACGGAATTCCAGTGGTAAACAAGCGCATATCGGTCAGTCCCATAGCCGTTGCAGCAGCCCCTTTCGGACCGGAAGAGATGGCCACGGTGGCACGCACCCTCGACAAAGCCGTGCATGCCGTCAATGTCGATTTTCTGGGCGGTTTTTCGGCACTGGTTGAAAAAGGTATGGCGGCCGGTGACAGGGCCCTGATTTCAGCGCTGCCGGAAGCGTTGGCTCAGACTGAACGGATCTGCGCCTCCATCAATCTGGCCTCCACGCGGGCTGGAATCAACATGGACGCCATATTGCTCATGGGGCAGCAAATCAAAGCCGCCGCCGACCTGACCGCCGATCGTGATGGTCTGGGATGCGCCAAACTGTGTGTTTTCGCCAACATCCCTCAGGATGTCCCCTTTATGGCGGGCGCCTATCTGGGCGTCGGAGAGGCGGATGCCGTCATCAACATGGGTGTCAGCGGCCCTGGTGTCGTCAAAAAGGCCATCGACCGCGCCATAGCAAATTCACCGAGTATGGACCTTCGTCAGCTCTCCGAACTGATCAAACGCACCGCCTACAAAGTTACCCGCGTCGGAGAACTGATCGGCCGTGAAGTCGCCGAAAAACTGGGGGTCCGATTTGGGGTTGTGGACCTTTCTCTGGCCCCGACGCCCAATGTCGGCGACAGTGTCGGTGAGATCTTTCAAAGCCTTGGTCTGAAAAGCATCGGTGTTCCAGGAACCACCGTAGCCCTGGCCATGCTCAACGATGCCGTTAAAAAAGGCGGCGCTTTTGCCAGTTCCAATGTCGGGGGCCTCAGCGGGGCGTTCATTCCGGTCAGCGAGGATCTCAATATCAGCCAGTCGGCAGTGGATGGCTATTTGTCATTGGAAAAACTTGAAGCCATGACCAGCGTCTGTTCGGTAGGACTGGATATGGTCGCCATTCCAGGCGATACGTCGGCCGAAACCCTGGCCGCTATCATCGCCGATGAGATGGCCATCGGTGTGATCAACAAGAAAACCACCGCCGCACGCATCATTCCGGTTCCCGGCAAAGGTGCCGGCGAAGAAGCCTATTTTGGCGGACTGCTTGGCAAATCCACCATCATGGCAGTAAACAATGCGCTTGGTGAAAACCTCTTCCTCCGCCGTGGTGGTCTGATCCCCTCGCCGATTCACAGCTTAACAAATTAAATCTATTTCAGAACAGAAGATTTGGGTATTGATACATTATTGGTATCAGGAAGGACTGCCAATATTGTCCATTTATTACCTGATATCCAAAAAATCGAATATCTCTTCGGGTGCATGAACCCGGTCGATTATCAATTTGTTTCTCAATAGAGGTAGGGAACCGCAGGGGCATCAACCGCCCTGATATTGGCTTTTAATAGCATTGGAACGGGTTTGCCATTGAATGGCTGAAGCTCGAAGATCCCATCCACCTGCACCCACTGGTCGTTGGCGAAACCATCTGCCGAATCCGTGTCCAGTGCAATCGCCAGGGGCAACGCGTCTGCGGCACAGCAGTTGATCAAGAAGCGATAAACAGCCGTGTCCCTGCCTCCGAAATACGGTTTTAGCTGTTCATCACGCAGGATCATGCCCGTAACAATAACCCGTTGTCCTTTAAAAAAATTGGGTTTAAGGAAAATCGCAAGGATCGTGAGCTCTTGTGGTGCTTCTTTATGGATGTCTTTGATTTCTCCCGGTGGTGACGCAACGTCCGGATTATTTTCAGCCCCCTGGTAGGAGGGCATTGGCTGAGATTGTGGACCGATAGCTCCGTTCGCGGATCCAATGAATCTCTTTTTAAATGCTTGATATCCCAGCATGGTGTCCGGCATGACCGTCGAATATAAAACCGGGACCAGCAGTACCAGCGCTCGCAAAATAGAGGAAATGTCCATCTCTGTCGTTTTTGGACGAATCATGGCAGCAAGCATGAAGGCCATGGCGATGAAGTGAGCCAACGCCAGGAGTAGACCAAATTCCGGCCGAAGGAATGCCACATATCGCTGGCTGGCTAATAAAAAGATCAGAAACCCGGTCCAGGTGGCGAATACAACAGGATGCAGCCATCGTTAAGCGCTTGTTCCGGTGATTTCAATTGCATAATTCAGGCGAATGCAATAAATTTGCATTCACCTGAATTATGCAATCAAGTAGTTTTTTATTGATAACCTATTGTTAATTAAGATATAGCTATAATTAATTGAAAGAAATGATTGATAAATTAAGTTGCATGACATGAATACGGCAGGACGACCTAAATGTGGAAAGAGGGGGAAAATGTATCGCCTTATTAGATTTATTTCGTTTATTTTTAGTCTATTATATGTTTTTATGGGCAATTGCTTTGCAGCTGACAAGCTCCCTGTTTTTGTCAGTATAGTGCCACAGAAATATTTCGTGCAACAAATTGGCAAGAATTTAGTGGATGTCCAAATCATGGTCAAGCCCGGTGCCAGCCCCGCCACCTATGAACCTAAACCCAAACAGATGGCCGATCTTTTAAAGACAAACATCTATTTCGCCATCGGCGTCCCGTTCGAAAACGCCTGGCTGGAAAAAATCGCCGCTGCCAATCCCAACCTGCGGGTGGTCCATACGGACCATGATATCGAAAAGCTCGCCATGGCTGCTCACCACCATCATCATGATGACCACGCAGAGGAACACCATAAAGGCGACCACCAGGAAGCCGACCATGATCATGAAAAAAGTGAACACCATGCTGAGGCGGGGCATGATCAAGACCATCATGAAGATGCCGGGCTTGATCCTCACATCTGGCTGTCGCCACCGCTGGTGAAGATCCAGGCCCGCACCATTCTGGTCGCACTGCAGGAGGTCGACCCGGCGAATAAAAGCGTCTATGAAGCCAACTTCAAAGCATTTACAGCGCAGATAGACCAACTGGACGCCGATCTGAAAAAGACATTTACAGGAAAAACGGGCCTTCAATTCATGGTATTCCATCCGGCCTGGGGATATTTTGCGCATGCGTATGGATTAAAACAGGTGCCCATCGAGATTGAAGGCAAGGATCCCAAACCGGCTCAGTTGAAAGAGTTGATCCAGCATGCCAGGGAAAACAGGATCAAGGTTGTTTTTGTTCAACCCCAGTTTTCAACCAAAAGCGCCAAGCTCGTGGCCCAGCAGATCGGCGGCCAGGTGGCCTATGCCAATCCTTTGGCTGAAGACTGGATGGCCAATTTGCGCCAGGTCGCAGACAAGTTCCAGGCGGTATTGAAATAGGCAGGTGTAGGTTCCATGACTTAACACTATTATTTTATTATTTATTCCATGAAAAGAGCGAGGCGCCGACAATCAAAAAAATTAGCGTCATCGCGCTAAGTACGGCCAGTTCGAACCCCACATCGCCCAACGTGGCGCCATCGTTCATGATTTTTCGGACGCCGGTCAAAAGGTGCGTCAATGGAAAGAGTTTGGCAAAGGTTTTAACCCATACAGGCGCTCCTTCTATGGAAAACCATACCTCCGATAAAAACATCATGGGCCAGGTGATAAAGTTCAACACGCCGTTGGTAAATTCCTCGCTGCTGCCGCGGGAGGCAACGACAAGCCCCATCGCGGTCAAACTCAGGCAACCCAGCAGAAAAACCACCATCAGATCCAGATAGGCGCCCTCGACGGCGAAATCAAATATCCAATCGCAGCCGATCCATAGGATGGTCAGCGTAAAGGTCAGCAAAAACAGCCGGGATATCATCTGAGCGCCTAGATATTCGAATGCCGTTAAAGGGGTGGCGTGCAGCCGTTTGAGGACACCGTTTTTGCGATACCTCACCACAACAAATCCAACCCCGTAAAGCGCTGAAAACATGATATTCATCCCCAATATTCCAGGGAACAGCCAATCGATATAGCGAATCTGACGGATGGCCTCCACTTTCTGACGGGTCATGACGGTTTCGCCGTCGGCTCGAAGATTGCTTTGAAGCATCCGTTCGGCCACATAGCCTTTGGGTGACGTGTCGCTGACCCAGTATCGAAAGGGGCGCGCCCCAATGTCCAGAAGCAGGTCGATCTTGTGGTGTTTGAGTTTGTCCAGGCCTTCTGCATGATTTTCAAAACCGATAAATTTTACATAGCGAAGTGTCGCCAGATCGTCAGGCAAACAGGTGATTCTTTTGGAGGACGCCGGCTCATGGCACGGAAAGAGCCCAACCTTGTAATCCTTATGCTCGCTTCCACCGAAAATAATGGCAAAGCCACCAATCAGCAGGAAAGGAAAAAGAAAATTCCACCCAAACGCCGCACGGTCACGAAAGAACTCGCGGTTTCTGGCCGCTAGCATGGCCCATAGTCGTTTAAAGTTCATAGCTATTCCCTTAACCGACGTCCGGTCAGATTTAAAAAAACGGCTTCAAGGTTTGGGCCGAGAATTTCAAGCTTTGACAGATCAAAGCCGAGTCCGAGCAACCGTTTGATGGCTTGGTTCAGGTCGTCATCGACCCGTATAATGGCTTTGCCGTCACTATAGGCGACGTCAAACGGTACCCTGGTAATCTCTTTTGGGAGCGCAGTCGCCGGCAGTATCAGGTTCAAACCACCGCCGTACTGCGCAATCAATTGGGACGGAGATCCCTGAGCGATGATTCTGCCTTGATCCATGATGGCTACCACATCACACAATTGATGGGCCTCCTCCATATAGTGGGTCGTCAGGATGATTGTCCGTCCCTGTTGTTTGACGGTCTCGACGATATCCCACAAATTTCGCCGCGCTTGCGGATCCAACCCTGTGGAAGGCTCATCCAGAAACAGCAGGTCCGGATGATTGACCAATGCCAGGGCCAGAAGCAGGCGCTGCCGCTGGCCGCCCGAGATCTTATCGTTCAGCTGGCGGCGAATTTCCGTTAAATGGCACAGCTCCATCAGTTCATGAATATCGGCACTCTGGGTGTATAGGGATTGAAACGTACGCAATGTCTCTTCGATGGTCATATATGACAGCAGCGCGGTTTGCTGAAACATAATTCCGATCTGCTCCCTGAAATCGGATGTCCGCTGAGCGCCTTTGAAGCGAATCTCCCCGGCCGTTGGAGCGATGATATCTTCGATGATTTCGATGAGCGTCGTTTTGCCGGCGCCATTGGGTCCCAACAGGCCGAAACAAACGCCCTGAGGAACGTTGAGGCTTAGATTGTCGACAGCAGTTAACCTGCCAAATTTCTTGGTAACATGGCGCACATGGATTAGATTGTCGGCAAATTCACTATTTTTCATTATGATGTTGCGCTGTAATGGTCATCGTGAGTATTGACTTAGGATTCGCGTCAAAATATATTTTAATACTTTGGTGTCGAGGCACCCGCCCGGTAGGGAACAATAGTCGAATCCGATTATAATTACAAAGTATATTCTATGCAAAATTTTGACAAACCCGTTGATCGGACTGAAACAGACAGCATCAAATGGCGCAAGTACCATGGCCGGGATATCATTCCCATGTGGGTGGCAGATATGGATTTTGAATCTCCGCCGGCGGTTCTGGAGTCTTTGCATGAACGTATCGACCACGGCATTTTCGGCTATGCCCTTCCCGACAAGCAGCATCGATCTGCAGTTGTCGAATACATTCGGAAACAGTTCCGGTGGAACATTTCGGCACAATGGATCGTCTGGTTACCGGGAGTCGTCTCCGGATTAAATGTCGCCTGCCGCAGTGTGGGCGATGCAGGAGATTCAATCGTAACTGCCGTTCCCGTCTATCCCCCGATTCTCAGTGCCCCGAAAAATTGGGATCGGCGACTGCGGACGACGCGCATGATCAAAACCGTCGACGGTTGGCAGTTGGATATGGACGATCTGGAGCGGGCATTGACGCCTGATGCGTGTCTGTTCATCCTTTGCAATCCGCACAATCCAACCGGTAGGGTTTTGCGCAAAGCCGAGCTCGAGCAGATAGCCCAGTACTGCCTGAAACGCAACCTGGTGATTTGCGCCGATGAGATCCACTGCGACCTGGTATTGGAGCCCGGTTTGCACCACATACCGATTGCCAGCCTGAGCCCGGAGATCAACCAGCAGACCATCACCTTGATGGCGCCCAGCAAAACCTTTAACATACCGGGCCTGGGCTGTTCGTTTGCCATTATTGCCAATGACGCTTTGCGCAGCCAGTTCAAAAAATCCATGAACGGCATCGTGCCAGATGTCAACGTGCTTGGCCTTACGGCGGCGCGGGCCGCTTATCAGAAAGGCCAACCCTGGTTGGAAGCACTCCGCAGGTACCTTCGCGCAAACCGGAATCTTGTTTTTCAGCGTATCAATGCTATGCCCGGACTTCACATGACACCTGTGGAAGGCACCTACTTGGCCTGGATCGATATCAGCCAACTGAATCTATCCCATCCGGCCCGATGGTTTGAAAAGGCCGGTATCGGCCTTTCGGACGGCCGCGACTTTGATGGCGAAGGATATCTGCGCTTGAATTTCGGCTGCTCACAGTCGCTGCTGACCACGGGGCTGGATCGAATGGCCAACGCCATCGAAAAACGCAATGGATAATATAGGCTTTAAGATAATTAATTTGACAAACGATATAAAATAACTAAAACCTTCATTGTCGGTCTTAGGCAACTCACACAAACCCAAAAAGCACTAGAGGAATACCCCATGTACTTTATCGGTGACTTCAAGCACCTATCGGACCAGCAAGCCGAAAACGAACAGGATCGACGGCACGGCAACTTTTCAATGATGGTGGAAGCCGATTCGGCGGATTCGGCGATAGAAAAATTCCGACAGCGCCTTCTTAATTTCAAGGAAGCCACCACCTTTTTCGATGGCCAGTGTACGATCTTCATTTCGCAGTTGCTCGAATTCGACCAGTTTCCCCGGCAGGAAGCCGTCCTAATGAATTTCAAGTCTTTTGCCGGCGATCCGTTGATGCCATTCATCGCCTGCGCAGTGCCGAGTGAACAGAGCAATGCCTGCAGCATTCATGAATGGCAGAATAATCGACCCTTAACAGAGGGTCGGGAAGACAGTGTCTTTCTTGAATTCAAATAGCATCGTAAATTGCTATGCCGCAATTTGAGCCCAAGTATTTGCGATCCTTTCGCAGTTCCCGGTTATCGGCCAAAACCGAGCAAGCCGAATCTGATATGCACAACTGCTGTTTATGCCCTCGTAAATGCGGTGTAGACCGTAATTCCGGAGAGACCGGTGTGTGTAAAACAGGCAGGCTGGCCGTCGTATCAAGCTTTAACGCTCATTTTGGCGAAGAGGATCCCCTTGTCGGCGAGCATGGCTCCGGTACAATTTTTTTTGCGCATTGCAATTTGCTGTGCAACTTTTGCCAGAATTACGAAATCAGTCATTTGGGTGAGGGCAGCGAAATCACCAATGAGCAATTGGCTTATTTCATGCTTGAACTTCAGCGCGCCGGCTGCCACAATATCAACCTGGTGACGCCGACGCATGTGACCGCTCAAATTCTCGGTGCGCTTTGCATTGCCGCCGACAATGGCCTGCAGATCCCGGTGGTATACAACAGCGGCGGCTATGACAGCGTTGAAACCCTGAAGCTGCTTGAAGGCGCGGTTGATATCTATATGCCCGATTTCAAGTTTTGGGATCCTCAGGTAGCCGACCAGACCTGCTCGGCCCCTGATTATCCTGAAATTGCACAGGCAGCGCTACTGGAAATGCACCGACAAGTCGGTGACCTGACCATCGGGGCCGATGGCCTGGCGAGTAGCGGCCTTCTCGTCCGGCACCTTGTGCTGCCCGGTGGCATGGCGGGAACCAAAGAGGTCATGACCTTCATTGCAAGCCAGGTTTCCCCTCGTACGTACGTCAACATCATGCCCCAATACAGGCCTTGCGGCAAGGCGGCGGAAATACCCGCATTGTCCAGCCCCCTGTCAGGCACTGAATTCCAAACCGCTATACAGGAAGCCAAAGATGCGGGAATCAAGCGATTTGACCGACGCAGGCCCAAGTTTGCCATATGGTAGGATTCCCACATCCCGCATACGACAAAGGAGTGAAACATGAAATACGTAAAGCGCTTTATTGGTTTATTCATCGTGTTTATAGCATTTTCCGCCCATGCGCAATCCCCGGATCCCAAAGTCCAGATCCAGACCACCATGGGTGCGATTATCGTGGAACTTGACGCCAAGACAGCCCCGAAGACGGTGGCCAACTTTTTGGATTATGTGCGCAACGGGTTTTACGATGGAACGATCTTTCATCGCGTCATCAAAAATTTCATGATCCAGGGCGGCGGATTTACACCCGATATGAAAACAAAACCCACCAAGGAGCCGATCACCAACGAAGCTGGCAACGGGCTCAAAAATCTTACCGGAACCATCGCCATGGCCAGGACCTCCGCCCCCCATTCGGCAACGTCTCAGTTTTTTATCAATGTAAAAGACAACCATTTCCTCAATCATCAAGCAAAAAGAGGCCAATTCTGGGGTTATTGTGTCTTCGGCAAGGTGGTCAAAGGCATGGAAGTGGTCAAGGCAATCGAAACCGTCCCGACGGTCGTCAGATCCGGTCACGCCGATGTTCCAGCCAAAAATGTGGTGATAAAAACCATAAAAATCCTTGAACAAACACCAGCTTCGCAATAATTTTTTAGACTTGACAGCCGTCATGGGCTGCCTGTAGTTTAATAATAGCTTCGCACAAGTAACTTCACGACGTTGTAGGTATCAGCGAAAGATCTATCTGATATACTTAATCGATTGTAAGATCCACCTTCCATTCAATAGCAGAGCATACGTGCAGCTCGGTTTGTGTTAAGGTGGTGAGCCCGAGCCATTTTGATGCAGATGCTGATATAATAACGGAAGATAACATTACCTTGATACCGGCATTGCGCGGCCGCTTTGCCTTTCCGACCGTTGTTGTTGACCCATCATCAAGGGCTTATCAACCCGGAAGGGGGGATTGATGATCAAAATAGACAAGACAGACAGGAGACAGCATAGGCGATTCTTTGTAAAAAAACGGATATTTGCCGTGGTACGCTCAGAAAATCATCAACTCAACCGAATTGATAGAATGAGCAAAGGAGAGATTGCATTTGCCGTGTTCAAATCCAATCCGCCCAGAATGGGAGAGATTATTGAAATCAGTCGCGGCGGCCTCTCATTTAGTTATATTGACAATGAAACCGATCTTGCGGATTTCAGCGAGATGGACATCCTGTTCGTTGACGAAGATTTCCATTTGACCCATTTGCCGTTCAAACCTGTTGAGGATACGGCGATTGTTGATTCAAATCGCATTCGTACCCTCCAGATGAAACGTCAAACGGTGAAGTTTAAAAAACTGTCTGCCTGGCAGAAGAAACAATTGGAATATGTTTTAAATAACTTTACCACCGGCGAGGTACCCAAACCAGGCCGCAAACAAGTGTGGGGCAGCGGATAAAGCGGACCAACATGCGAATATCCGCCCCGATCATGTGGGCAATAATGCCGGCACCACGCAGAACACAACATATCGATCCGCCCGGACGCAGCTTCCCGGGTAGCGTGGTATGGCAACTAGTCGGCAACGACTGGTACCTTTCAACTTGTTGGATCAAAACCTGCCGCTGCCCCGCGCTTGTCCATCACTCCAAAAAAAACGGATCTATAACCATATTTTAGGTGAACCCACGCTTTGTTTATTTTCCGATGCGATTAGTTAGCTACGCCGGTTTAAAGTGTAAACTTTACACTTTAAACTTTGTTTCCATTTTTCCGATAGACACGTTGCCTTGCCTTAGCCGCAGCTTGCAGGGGCTCCACATGGATATCCACATAATCATACACCCTTGCATGCTTGACTCCCTTTACCGGTCGCAGCACACGGCCCAGGTATTGAACCACACGTCCACTGAACCGAATGGGTGTGGTCAAAAACAACGTGGACATCGCCGGACAATCAAATCCTTCGCCAATGAGCTGGCCCGTAGCGATCAACGCTCCCACCTGTCCCGTTTCGATTCGGGCAATGATTTTGCGGCGCTGTTCCATCGGCAGATCGCCGGTCAGCAATTCGGCATCGATGTGGTGTTTATGCTTCAACAGGGCCTGCAGATTCTCACAATGGCGCTTTCGATCCGACAGCACCAAGCTGACGCCTCCATTTGCATTCTGCTGCACCTCTTTTGCGATATCGTTTGCAATCAATCGGTTACGCTCATCATCCGATGTCAGTTCCGACAACATTTTGCTGTATTCATTGACAGGATCATAGTAGGGCTTGAACTCGGTGGGTCGAACCACAACTTCCAGATCGAGCAGGTCGCCTTTTGCTACGAGATCCGATTTGCGAACCTCGTGGTGAACATCTCCCAAATGCCAGAAAATCAGTTTGGAGAGCCGGTCGCGTCGCCAGGGAGTGGCGGACAAGCCTAGCATATACCGGCAATCAAAAGCCGTTACCGCCTCTGTAAATGTTCGGCTGGGGGCCCGATGACATTCATCCACCACCAGATGGCCGATTTTCGGTGCGACCTCTTGCGTGCATTTGTACAACGACTGGACCAAAGCCACGGTCACGCATGGGCCGACACGCTTCTTGCCGCCGCCGATAAATCCGATCTGATCGGACGGAATATCCAAAAATTGGCTCAGGCGATCGACCCACTGGAGCGCCAGGTCTTTTGTGTGCACAATCACCAGAGCGGGCTGGCGGCGGCGGGCAATCATGTAGATGGCCATAACGGTTTTCCCGCTGCCGGTAGGGGCGCTTAGGGTACCGAACTCCTTTGCCAACATGATCTCCACTGCCTTTTTCTGAAAAGGTTTCAGCTCACCCAGAAAATCAAACGACACCTCCGGTAACCTTTGTCGCCGATCGTCAATCTCCAGCGCTTCACCCTGCCCTTTACACAAATAGTATAGTTGGCGCATATATCCGCGCGGGATCTGAAGGCCGCCACCGGGCAGTCTGCGGAAAAACCTTAACACTTTTGGCGTACCGCGATTCCAGCGGCCCATGCGTTCATTTTCAACCCACTTTGGGTTCAGGAATTTCAGCTTTTCCACCAAGATGCCGTGAATAGCCTCTGGAACCTCGGTCAGCCGCAGTTTATTGGAAATCCTTACCTTCAAACGCCTGCCTCGATTGTTTTTTCCAATATGTATTAAAACAAAGCTAAAAAAACAAGAAATCAATAAAAGATAGGTGCTTATCGTTTGAGGTGGTTGGGTATTTCGAGGATTAAACGGTTTTCCCTGCGCATCTATCCCGCTGGTCTTTGTCGGGCCTGTCCCGCCGATCTTGGGCGGGGAGAGGTTGGGTTCGAGGGGAGGTTTTGACACCACTTCTAGTGTTGTGTCCCATAAATAAGTGGGAATAATGGGTAAGACTGTTTGATAGTCGATGAGGGACCGCAGCATTCA
>JASFGJ010000010.1:0-16580 GCA_050123815.1 Desulfobacteraceae bacterium | reverse complement strand
ACTCGTGGCGCTTGCCGATCGATCCAGCTTTGAGTTGGGCAGGGATCTGGCGGCCACTCCGGGACGCGTCGTCTTTCGCAACGCATTGGTGGAAGTGATCCAATACGCCCCGCAAACGGATACCGTCTGGCAGACACCAATCGTTCTCATTCAGCCATGGATCAACAAATACTATATTTTCGACCTGGGTGCGCGCAACAGCATGGTCGGCTATCTGGTCCGCCAGGGATATACCGTATTTATCACCAGTTGGAAAAATCCCGGTCCCGAAATGCGGCAAACCGGATTTGACGACTACATCATCGATGGCGCAAAGACGGCGGTCGAAGTAGCCATCGATATCTGCCAAAGCCGTCACGTGCATGCCGCCGGCTACTGCATCGGCGGAACAGCTCTGGCGGCAATGGCGGGTTGGATGGCAGGCCGGCAGACCCCCAACCCGGTAAGCGACATTTCGCTGTTTGCCACTTTGCTCGACTTCTCCGATCCCGGCGATCTGGCCGCCTTGATCAATCCCGAAACAGTACAGGCAATCCAGCAAATGGTGTCGGCCCAAGGCGTACTGCAGGCGCATCAAGTGGCGTCCGCCTTTCGTCTACTGAATTCAACAGACCTGGTGTGGCGTTATGTGGTCAACAACTACTTTTGCGGGGAGTCGCCGCCGCGCTCGGATATGCTGTTCTGGAACAGCGACGGCACCCGGCTGCCGGAGGCCATGTGCAAGGAATTTCTCGAAGCCTTCTATCTCGACAATCGCATGCTCGAACCCAATGCCCTGAAGGTGCGCGACAGAGCCATCGATCTGCGCCTTGTCAAACAGCCACTCTATATCGTCGGTGCGGCCAAAGATCACATCTGCCCCTGGCCGGCCACATTTCAATCGTGCCGCCTGACCGGAGGCAAAGTGCGTTACGTTTTAGCCGACGAAGGTCATATCACCGGCATCGTGAATCCTCCTTCACCCTGGTCGAAAAAACAGTACCTGGCAGGAGCGGCCACGCGGCTCAAGAACAAAGACAAATGGAGGGCAAAACAACAACCGGCAAAGGGATCCTGGTGGCCCGACTGGCTGGCCTGGCTTAAACCACACAGCGGCCGAAAGGTCAATCCGCCGGCAATGGGCAGCCGGACCTATCCGGCCAGAGAACCGGCTCCCGGAACGTATGTATTTGAAAAATGAAGAAAAAATCCGCCCAAATGAAAATCTGATGATCACCGTTTTAGGCACTATATATTGATGTGTTTTAAGTCTTGACATACAATATATCTTCACATTATGTTGCAGCATCTTTGCGGCCGAACAGCCGAATTGCGTTAGCCTGCGCTGTTTTTACTCGGCCTCAATCAGTTGATAGGGCATAGGCCAAGAAATCATTCCACCATCTCCTTTGTCTTTGCGCCCGGGGCGTTACACCCACCGTTGGATCTACCTTGTAGACGCACCCAAATCCGGCGCAATCTGATGAAATAATTTCTTGCCTGCACACTAACGGATACTAAATTCAACAGCCATAGATGACGTGCGAAATTGACGATTGAACAATCGCCACCCGTGCGAATAAAAGGCGTCGGCAACAGCCTTTGGGTAACCATTGCGCCTGACGCACCTTTTGAGCTCATACAGACTGAGTTGGCACGACTGTTCAAGCCTTTACAACACTTGGCGCGCTCCGCGAAAGTGGTTCTGGATACCGGTGCCGGCCAAGACAGTGATGAGCGATGTTGTCAAATAAGCCGCTACTTAAAAGATGTTCTTAATCTGAATGAGATCATAACGCCAAAGCAAAAAAAGAGAGAAGACGTTAATCGATTCAAGATGAAAAATTCGCATACCATCTTATCGCAAAATCGTAACGATACGCTGGTTATGGCAGGCCGCGTCAGATCCGGGCAAACCGTGCAAGCAAAAAAGCATCTTATTGTTATGGGTGATATCAATCCCGGCTGTGAATTGATCGCCGGCGGCGACATCTTGATCTTCGGCAGCTTATTGGGAACGGCAGCCGCAGGACAACCAAACAACAGGGATGCCATTATACTGGCGCTTGATTTCCGGCCGCTACAAGTAAAAATCGGCGAAATTGTGGCTGCCGGTCTGCCTTCCACAGGCCAAGGAGCACCCGAGTTCGCCCATTTGGAAAACGGTGCCATTGTTGTGGATGACTACTTGGCGGCCAATCCATTTAAGCGCATTTCATGGCCTGTAATTCGATAAAGACCTATTCGAACGACACGACACAATCTATTCACAACCCACTAGAGGTGAAACGTGCTAGGTAAAATTATTGTTATTTCATCGGGCAAAGGCGGCGTAGGCAAGACGACCGCAACGGCTTCCATCGGTGCAGCTTTGGCGATGGAAGGCAAGAAGGTGGCTGTGGTGGACATGGATATCGGACTTCGCAACCTTGATGTTGTCATGGGGCTCGAAAACCGCATTGTATTTAACATCGTGGATCTCGCCCGCGGAAGATGCAAAGTGCGGCAAGCAGCAATAAAAGACCGTCGTATCGAGAATCTTTTCTTGATACCGGCCTCGCAAAATGACAACAAGGATGCATTGACGCCGAAAGACATGATCCGCATTTCCAAACAGCTGCGAAAAGCTTTTGACTTTATCCTCATGGACTGCCCGGCCGGCATTGAGCGTGGTTTCGAAAACGCCGTTGCCGCGGCTGAAGAAGCCGTGGTGGTTTGCACACCCGAGGTTTCCTCAATTCGGGACGCGGATCGAGTGATCGGATTGTTATACGCCAAACAGATTCAACCCAAATTGCTGATCAACCGCATCGTACCGTCAATGGTTGAACAAGGGGATATGTTGAGTCACCAGGATGTGATCGATGTGTTATCCATAGACTTGGTGGGTCTGGTTGAAGCAGACGATCAGGTGGTGATTTCCACCAATAGCGGCAAACCCATTGTGATGCAGGACAATTCAAAAGCCGGCCAGGCATTTAGACGTATTGCCAAGCGCTTAAACGGCCAGCCGGATCTACCCATTGAGGTGTCCGGTGCCTCCAAATCTTTATGGCGTAAAATCAGATCTAAACTCGGTTTCGGAAAATAGAGGCAATCCAATGCTAAACGATTTTATCAAGAAGCTTTTCAGCAGAAGCGATAGCAAAGATACGGCCAAGAAACGGCTGCAATTCGCCATAGTCTACGACCGTCTGGAAGTATCCGACGATATGTTGAAAGACATGCAAAATGAAATTGTAGCTGTTATCTCACGTTATCTTGTCGTCGACCAGGACCAGCTGAAACTCGATATCACACGCAATGACGATTTATCAGCCTTGATGATCAATGCGCCCATCATATCGGCCAAAGCCAGACAACCAACAGCATAGAAAAAGTTATGTTGTTAAGTTAAATTTTATGCGAACTTTATCCCGTAACCACGCGACCCACGATTCAATCCCCTGTCCGGTTTTGGCGGAGATATCAAACAGCGGCATGTCGGGATGAACCTGCAGCAGGGTTGCATGAATGTCAGCGATCTCCAGGTCGAGGTAAGGCAGCAGATCCACTTTGTTAATCAGAGCGGCATCGCACACCCGAAACATAAGTGGGTATTTAATGGGTTTGTCTTCGCCCTCGGTCACGCTGAGCATCACCACACGCAAATCCTCGCCGATATCGAATTCGGCCGGACAGACAAGGTTGCCGATATTTTCCACGATTAAAAGGTCGACAGCATCCAAATCCATTGCCGCCACCGCAGTGTCGATCACATGCGCAGCCAGGTGGCATTCGCCACCGAACTGGTCGGTATTGATCTGGATAACGGGCGCGCCGGACTCCGCCAGTTTGTCGGCGTCATGGGTGGAACAGATGTCGCCCACGATAACCGCGCATTGAAATTCGGGCATCAGCGATCCCAATGTCCGAACCAGGGTAGTCGTTTTCCCAGAACCGGGCGAACTCATCACATTCAAAACAAAGACCCGCTTTTCGGCAAACTTGCGCCGCATCTGCTCGGCCATCATGTTGTTGGCGTCCAGCACATTGCGCACGACCTGAATCTTTCGCGAACCGCTGCCATGAGACTCAATCACCGCCCCCCCATCATCGTGATGGTGATGAGGCCGCTTGGGATCATGGTGAAAGAACCGCTGATACCTAAAAAGATCAAACATAGTCGTCAATCCTTAATTCATGTTAGCAATCCGAACAACGCAAATCAGGCGCAGGCAGATGCACTTTCTAAATCAACAAAGACATTAACTGAACATACAGCTTTCGGGTTTCATTTGCTGCAATGATAAAACCTGTTGTGGATAGCCAAATGAACAGCAGGGTTTATGCCCAAATAGATTCTTAAAACCGGCCGGCACGGAGGCCGGCCCTACGCTTTTAGTGCGTGTCCCGTGGGCAATTAGGGTCTTCGTAGGTCCGGCCTCCGTGCCGGCCTAATCCCCCGCCAATTCTATCGACTCAATATCCAGTTCCCGCCCGGTCAGCATCTCGATGGACCCGCCGTTGCATTTGGGGCATTGAAATGCGGGTTCATCGATATTCCATAGATTCGCACAATCGTTGCACCGCGCCGAAACGCCGATTTCTTCGATATGCAGTTCAGCTCCCTCCACAGGACCATCCTTGGCCGCGATCTCAAAGCAGAATGTCAGACTCTGCGGAACCACTGCGGCAAGCTTGCCCACCTTCAGATTGACCCGCTCCACTTTCGGATCGACCACGTCCCCCGGTATGGACTCCGTAACAATGCGAACGATCTCTGTAGCCAATCCCATTTCATGCATAACAAAATCGGTTTTCCGGTTTGCCGGTTGAGCCGGTTCAAGGTGTTCCGCCTCTTAAATTATTTAAACAAGAAAAGCATCCCTAACATCAACATTGCCGGAAGATATTTAACCAGTAGATCAACACCCGATCCCTACCGGCTCAACTGGCTAAACCGGCCCAACCGGCAAACCGGCAAACCGGCTCAACCTGGCCCACCGACCAACCCAATTTCAGTCCTTAAATGTCTCCACACATACATCGCCCAAATAGGCCAAATTTTCGCAGACGTGAATCCCGTTGGCCTTCATGGCATCGACCTTGCTCTGGCCGGTGCCGCTGCTGCCGCTGATGATGGCTCCGGCATGGCCCATGCGACGTCCGGGAGGCGCCGTCAGACCGGCGATAAAGCCCACCACCGGTTTGGTGACATGGGCCTTGATGTATTCGGCGGCCTGTTCTTCGGCGTCACCGCCGATCTCTCCGATCATCACGATCCCTTGGGTTGCCACATCTTCCTGAAAAGCGCTCAGGCAGTCGATGAAATTGGTGCCGTTGACCGGATCGCCCCCGATCCCGATACAGGTGGTCTGCCCCAGACCGTTTTGCGTCAAAGCATGCACCGCTTCATAGGTCAGCGTGCCGGAGCGGGAGACCACACCAATTTTGCCGGCTTGATGGATGACGCCCGGCATGATTCCGATCTTGCACTCATCGGGGGTAATGATCCCCGGGCAGTTGGGCCCGATCAACCGGACCGGTTTATCTTTGATGTAGTTTTTGACACGCATCATATCCATCACCGGAATGCCTTCGGTGATGCAGACTATCAGCGGCACCTGCGCATCGGCGGCTTCCATAATGGCATCGGCCGCAAACGGCGGCGGCACAAAAATCATACTGGCGTTGGCGCCGCCGAAAGCAACGGCGTCGGCCACCGTATTGTATACCGGAATGTCGTCCATGGTCTGGCCGCCTTTTCCCGGCGTAACGCCGGCCACGACCTTTGTGCCGTATTCCACGCAGGCACGTGTGTGAAATTGTCCCTCTTTTCCCGTAATGCCCTGGACCAGAAGCTTCGTCTCTTTATTGACAAAAATACTCACTTTTCTATCCTCGCGATTGCGTTTTTGTTATGTAATGGACCAACCGGATGGTTGTCGGCAGCGCTATTGAATCGCCGCTTGAAGCTTCTGCGCCGCATCCTTGAGGTCTTTGGCGTTGATCAGTTCCAATCCCGATTCCGCCAGGATTTTTTGCCCCTCCGCCAGATTGGTGCCTTCCATGCGAATGATCACCGGCACTCGCATCCCCACTTTTCGGGCGGCCTGAACGACACCATTGGCCAGGCGGTCGCACCGCAGGATACCGCCGAAGATGTTGATCAGGATGGCTTTGACGTTGGAATCGCTCTGCAGGATCCGAAACCCGTTCTCGATCTGCTCGGCGCTGGCGCCGCCGCCGACATCGAGAAAATTGACCGGTTTTCCGCCGGCATACTTGATACAGTCCATGGTGGCCATGGCAAGTCCGGCCCCGTTGACCATATTGCCGACATTGCCGCCTTCACCCAGGTGGATGTAGTTCAAGCCGTGCTCCGAAGCCTCCACCTCGGTAGGGTCCTCCTCGTCCAGATCCCGATAGTCTTTCACATCCGGATGGCGGTAAAGGGCATTGTCGTCGAAGTCCATCTTGCCGTCCAGGGCAATCACATCATTTTCCGCGGTCAACACCAGCGGGTTGATTTCCACCAGCGAGCAATCATAATTCACGGCCATATTGAACAGGTTCTTCAGCAGGGACATAAACGCCTTGAGCGATTCTTTGGGCAGGTTGAGGCCATAGGCCGCCTGCCGCAGATGATATGCCTGTATCCCGGTGATGGGATCCACGAAGATTTTAATGATCTTTTCCGGCGTTTTTTCAGCCACCTCCTCGATGTCCATCCCACCGGCTTCGCTGGCCATGATGATCATCTTGGCCGTTGCCCGGTCCGGAAGAATGCTCAGATAGAGCTCATTGGCAATGTTCAGTCCCTGCTCGATCAGCAGCTTCTTCACCAGTTTGCCCTGAGGCCCGGTCTGCTTGGTGACCAGGTTCATCCCCAAAATCTCATTGGCATACGTCGTAAATTCTTCCAGGTTTTTTGCGACCTTGACACCGCCGCCCAAACCGCGACCGCCGGCGTGAATCTGGGCTTTGACCACCACAGGGAAGGCTCCCAGCTTTTCCGCCGTTTGTTTGGCCTCGTCGACACTGAAGGCAACGGCTCCGTCGGGAACGGCAACCCCGTTTTTTCTAAATAGCTCCTTGGCCTGGTATTCGTGAATTTTCATGCACAAACCTCACTTCCAATTGTTAACGGTATCCGGTAATCGATAATGAAAAAAACAAGGGGGGGAGCCGCAGTGCGCCAAGAAGGCAGAACAGACGGCATAGAGCCCCATGGGCGCATCATGGGGCCCCATGTCTTTTTTATCGACTTCGCTAAAAAGCTGCTATCCGATAACGCAAAGGATATCGCCCTTGCCCACCGAATCACCGCTTTTGTAATTAATGGCTTGAACGGTCCCGCTGCAAGGCGCGGCCAGAGCGTTCTCCATTTTCATGGCTTCCAGGATCAAGACGGTCTCTCCTTCGCTGACCGCATCGCCCACATTCTTCTCGTAGCTGACGATCATTCCGGGCATGGGCGCCTTCATGGGAGTGCCTTCAACCGCTGCGGCCGGGGCCGGAGCCGCCGCTTCGGGCGCCGGGCTCGCCGCGGCCGGAGCGGCCGCCGCCGCAGGTGCCGCCGGTGCGGCCGCAGCGGGTGCGGCTGCAACGGGCGCGGCCATAGGCACGCCGCCGGCCGGAAGTGATATCACGGGAGCGCCGCCGGTCGCCTCGACTTCGACGTTAAAGTATTCGTTGTCGACAAACACGTTGAAGGTGCGCATGGTGTCGCCCTTGGCCGGCGTTGCCGGTTTTTTCTCGATCAGTTCTCCGGCTTTGGCCTTTTTCAAGATCTCGTCCTTGGCCTTTACATCTCCCAGGGAAATGGGCATCACCTCTTTGGGCGGTTCTTCGATGCCGTATTTCCATTGCAGGAATTTCTTGCCCGTCACAGGGTAGATGGCGTACAGGACCAGATCGTCCATATCGACGGCCAGGTCGCCGATCTCCTGCTTGGCCTTCTCCAGCTCCGGTTCGAGGACTTCGGCCGGGCGGCAGGTGATGGGCTCTTCGCCGCGGTCATAGCCTTTGAGGGCTTTTTTCTGCACTTCGGGATCGATGGGCACCGCGGTCTTGCCGTAAAGGCCGTAACACAGATCTTTTACTTGCCCGGTAATCATCTTGTAGCGCTCGTCCGGCGTGTCGTGAAGCACGTTGTTGACGGTCTGAACACCCACGATCTGACTGGTGGGAGTGACCAGCGGAATCTGGCCCAGCTCTTTGCGCACGCGCGGCAGCTCTTTGTAAACTTCGTCGATCCGGTCGAGGGCGTCCATATCGCGCAGCTGGTTGACCAGGTTGGAGAGCATTCCGCCCGGGGTCTGGTGCAGCAGCACGTTGATATCGATGATGGACATCTTGGAATCGTCCAGCAGATGCTTGTATTTGGGCATCACCTTCTTTTCGAAGATCTCGTTGATCTCGGCCAGCAGTTTGATGTCGAATCCGGTGTCGCGGCTGGTGCCCAAAAGGGCCATCACCAGCGGCTCCACCGCCGCATGCGAGGTGCGATAGGCATAGGGCGACATACAGGTGTCGATGATGTCGACGCCGGCCTCGATGGCCTTGAGGTGACTCATGGGAGACATGCCGGAAGTAAAGTGGCTGTGCAGATGAATCGGTGCTTTGACGGCGGCCTTGAGCGCCTTGACCAACTCGTAGGCATCGTAGGGGGCGATCAACCCGGCCATATCCTTGATGCAGACGCTGTCTGCGCCCATGGCTTCCAGATCCTTGGCCTTGTTGACATAGTAATCCAGGTTGTAGACATCGCCGCCCAGACGCGGCTGGGTCATGGTGTAGCAGATGCAGCCCTGGAAGTGTTTGCCGTACTCCTTGATCTTGGGAACGACGGTCTCGAAGTTGCGGTAGTCGTTGAGGGCGTCAAAGGTGCGGAAGATGTCCATGCCGTTTTCACAGGAACGGTCCATGAAGGCGTTGGCCACGTCATCCGCGTAGTTGCGGTAGCCGACCAGGTTCTGGGCGCGCAGCAGCATGGAAAAGGGCGTCTTTTTAAAATAACGCTTCAGGGTGCGGATGCGCTCCCAGGGATCTTCGTTGAGAAAGCGGTGCATGGTATCGAACGTGGCCCCACCCCAGGTCTCCACCGCCCAGAATCCCACCTGATCCATCCGTTCGGCCACGGGGATCATATCCTCGGTGCGGCCGCGGGTGGCAAACAGGGATTGGTGCCCATCGCGAAGGCTCAGATCCATAATTTTAATGGGATTTTCCGCCGCAGGGCGGTCCTTGTCGTAATTCATGGTTGTCATTTTAACTTGGTCGCTCATTGTTGCGGTCTCCTCTGTTAAAATCGTTAAGAAGTAAAATCTATCGGAAGCGATCAAACGCTTTCATTTGCATCAGGCTGCGCATGGTCATCATTCCCTGGCGTCCGCTCTGCCCCCACGAGTTCATCTCAATTGCCGGCGGTTTGGGGGGGGCCATGGCGGCCGCCACCGCATCGGCATAAGCCTCCTGTTCCTGTTGCATGTACGCGCTCACTGCAGCCAAGGCCGCAGCCATCTTCTTTTCCATGCTATCCATGTTATTCACCCACTGGTTTGGCGGTTAACAGTCTTTACGGCTACATCGGAATGTTACCGTGCTTCTTCGGTGGCCGCAATTCGCGCTTGGTACACATGATCTCCAAGGCTTCGATCAGACGGGCCCGCGTCTGGCTGGGTTGAATAACGGCATCCACGTATCCACGGCCGGCCGCCACGTAAGGATTGGCGAACAACTCATCGTACTCTCGGACCTTTTCAGCACGCGTGGCCGCCGGATTCTCCGAAGCCTTGATCGCTTTGCGATGAATGATATTGGCGGCGCCTTCGGCGCCCATCACGGCGATTTCGGCGGTGGGCCATGCAAACGCCATGTCGGCTCCCAGGTGGCGGGAAGACATGGCGATGTAGGCGCCGCCGTAGTCTTTGCGGGTGATGAGCAGCAGTTTGGGCACCGTGGCCTCGCTGTAGCACCAGAGCAGTTTGGCCCCGTGACGGATGATTCCGCCGTGCTCCTGCTGGCTGCCGGGCAGATATCCGGGCACGTCGGCAATGGTCAGCAGCGGAATGTTGAACGCATCGCAAAAGCGGATAAAGCGGGTGGCCTTGTCCGAGGCATCCACATCCAGGCAACCGGCCAGCACGTCGGGCTGGTTGGCGATGATGCCCACGCTGCGGCCGTTGAGACGCGCAAAGCAGACAATGATGTTCCTGGCAAAATATTGATGGGGCTCGAAAATTTCACCGTTGTCGACCACGGCCTGGATGACCGCCTTCATGTCATAAGACTGATTGGCCGAATCGGGGATGATCGTGTCGAGGACGGCGGCCGCGCGCCCGGGATCGTCGCCGGTGTCCACCCGCGGAGGATCCTCCATGTTATTGGCGGGCAGGTAGGAGAGCAGTTTTCGAATCTGGTTGATGGCATCGGCGTCGTTTTCACAGGCAAAGTGGGCCACCCCGCTCTTTTCGTTGTGCGCCATGGCGCCGCCCAGATCCTCGAAGGTGATCTCTTCTCCGGTAACGGCCTTGATGACTTCGGGACCGGTGATGAACATATAGCTGCTGTTTTTGACCATGAACACGTAATCGGTCATGGCCGGGGAGTAGACGGCGCCCCCCGCGGTGGGCCCCATGATGGCCGAGATTTGCGGGATCACTCCCGATGCGATGGAGTTGCGGTAAAAAATACTGCCGTATCCGCATAGCGCATCAACACCTTCCTGGATGCGCGCGCCGCCCGAATCGTTCATGCCGACGAACGGAACGCCGGCTTTGAGGGCCAGATCCATCACCTTGGAAATTTTGCGGGCGTGCATTTCACCTAAACTTCCGGCCCGTGACGTAAAGTCCTGGGCGAAGGCAAACACGGGCCGACCGTCCACCAGCCCATGGCCGGTGATCACACCGTCCGAAGGGATGTCGACCTCCTGCATGTTGAAGTTGGAGCAGCGATGCTGCACAAACATGTCGATCTCGCGAAATGTTCCTTTATCGAACAGCCGGGCCATTCGCTCGCGAGCGGTCAATTTGCCCTTCTCTTTGTGCTTGGCAACCAGTTTCTCGCCGCCCATTTTGAGGATCTCGGTTTCCCGCTCCTTAAGGGCTTTGATTTTGTCTTCCACTTTTCCCATCGTTTGTCCCTTCCCCCTCTCCAAAATTATATATAAACCCTATTTATATTCGTCACAGCACAATAAATATGTGCAGAATCACCCCAAATACGCCCAACTTTTGAAACTGAAATTAAAAGAAATAATCTTTATAACCTGCTCATTCATTGTCAAGTAAAAAAAGCAACTTCCGGGCCGCCGTGGTGGCAAGCAGCTGCCCCTGCCGCACCTGATTCACGGTTTGGTCCAATTTGCCGGCAACATCCGGGTGGCGATGGAATCGATCCGCCAGCCCATCGTGAATCAGAGACCACATCCATTCGAGCGCCTGGGCTTTGCGCCTGGCGGAAAGTTCACCCGTTTTTGTCAGGCGCCGGCGGTGATCCAGGACCACCTGCCACAGCTCCTCCAGCCCGGCCCGGGTGACGGCGCTGCAGGTTGCCACCGGCGGCGTCCAATTGGGTGACGTCGGTTGCAGCAGGTGCAGCGCCGTTTCCAACTGCAGGCGCGCTTTTTCCGCCCGCGCCACATTATCGCCGTCGGCTTTATTAACGGCCACCGCATCGGCCAGTTCCAGAATCCCCTTTTTGATTCCCTGGTATTCATCACCGGCGCCGCTGAGCATCAGGATCAGAAAAAAGTCCACCATTGACGCCACAGCGGTCTCGCTCTGTCCGACACCAACGGTTTCGACCAAAACCACATCGAAGCCGGCCGCCTCGCATAGCAGCAGACTTTCGCGCGTCATGCGCGCCACCCCCCCCAGCGTACCGCCGGACGGCGAGGGCCGGATAAATGCCTGCGGCGATTTGCTCAGCTCCTGCATGCGGGTTTTGTCCGCCAATATACTGCCCCCGCTGCGCTGAGAACTGGGATCGACCGCCAGTACCGCCAGTTGATGCCCCTGCCCCACAAGCATCATACCAAAAGTCTCAATAAAGGTGCTCTTGCCGACCCCCGGAACACCGGTGATTCCCAGGCGGATCGCCTGCCCCGTGTGGGGCAACAGCTTTTCCACCAGCTGATGCCGCAACTCGCGATGGTCCGGATGACGGCTCTCCACAAGGGTGATGGCCTTGGCCAGCATCCGTCGATCACCGGACAAAATGCCTTCGCAATATTTCTTTAAAGAGACTTCGGTCACGTTTTGCTCTGGTCCCGACCAGTTTCTGGTTCTTGGGCCCTAGTTTGTGGTTAACGCTCTGCCGCTGTAAGCGCTCATATATCTGTACTTTGGCTTATGGAAGCAGGAAAATCTATTTAACACTCAACTTTCGGTTTTCATAAGCCGGCGCCACCAGCGGATGGTTTGCGCCAAACGCAGCTTCATTTAAGTGTCACTAAGACGCGCTACGGGCGCCCCGCAAACTCGCTGCGCTCAAACAGTGCGGGGCGCTGCTCCTTCGCTGCGTCTAAGTGACACTAAAATTCGCTGCTGACATGGCGCAAACCATCCGCTGGTGGCACCTACTGCAGTGTCATAACGAAAGCCGAACATTGAGCTAACAGCTGAAACGGAGAAACCTCAACTAAATAGATTACCTCCTTAAAGGTTCCATAACCAATTATAAAATCGATAGAATACCTTCACTTAAAACTTAACACTTTAAACTTAAAACTTTTATGCGCCCCCCCACCAAAGTGCATCCATGCTAAGAAAAAGAGCCCGATATAACCTGTCGTTTAACATTCCAACGCATTCAACACCTTATTGGCCGAATCGATCAGAGCCGTTCCCGGGCCGAAGACGCCTTTGACCCCGGCCTGATGCAAGAAGTCATAGTCGCCCGGCGGGATGACGCCGCCGGCCACGACGACGATATCGGCAGCGCCGGCCTCTTTCAGCGCATCGATCAGTTGCGGCACCAATGTCTTGTGACCGGCCGCCAGGGTGGAGGCGCCCACCACATGCACATCGTTCTCCACCGCCATCCGGGCGGCTTCGCCGGGTGTCTGAAACATGGGACTGATGTCCACGTCGAAACCGAAATCGGCAAAGGCGGTGGCCACCACCTTGATCCCGCGGTCGTGACCGTCCTGCCCCATCTTGGTCAGCAGAATCCGCGGACGCCGACCCTTTTTCTCCATGAACGATTCACAGCGGGTCTGCAACGCCTGGATCAAACTCTGATCCTTGAATTCGCTGGCATAGACACCGGAGATGCACTGCGTCGTCGCCACAAACCGGCCGAACACCGCTTCCATGGCATCGGAAATTTCGCCTACCGTGGCCCTCGCGCGAACGGCAGGCAAGGCCGCCGCCAGCAGATTCGCCTTGGATTCAGCGGCATCCTGGAGGGCCGCCAATGCCTGTTTGACCTGGGCTTCGTCGCGATCTCCCCTTAAGCGCTGCAACCGGTCGATCTGCTCTTGCCGCACCGTTTCAGGCACCTCCAGCAGATCCTCCAGCGGCTGCTCTTCGATCTGGTACTTGTTGACCCCCACGATGACATCCAACCCCTGATCGATGCGGGCCTGGCGCCGAGCCGCCGACTCTTCGACGCGCAGTTTGGGCATGCCGGTTTCGATGGCTTTGGCCATGCCGCCCAAAGACTCCACTTCATCGATCAGCTTTCGCGCCTCGACAATCATCCCGTTGGTCAAGGCTTCAATATAGTAAGACCCGCCCAATGGATCGGCCACGTGGCACACCTGGGACTCTTCCTGGATGATCAACTGGGTGTTGCGGGCGATGCGGGCCGAAAAATCGGTGGGCAGCCCCACGGCCTCGTCAAAGGAGTTGGTGTGCAGCGACTGCGTCCCGCCCAATACAGCTGCCAGCGCTTCCAGGGTCGTACGAACAATATTGTTATAGGGGTCCTGCTCGGTCAGGCTCCATCCCGATGTCTGCACGTGAGTGCGCAGCATAGTGGAGCGCGGATTTTTCGGTGAAAAGCGGCTGATCAGCTCATGCCACAAAAAGCGCGCCGCCCTCAGCATGGCAATCTCCATGAAAAAGTTCATGCCCACGCCGAAGAAGAACGAAAGCCTGGGAGCGAAATCATCGATATCCAAGCCGGCCTTCAGGGCGGCCCGCACATACTCCAGCCCATCGGCCAGCGTAAATCCCAGCTGAAGCACCGAGTTGGCGCCGGCCTCCATCATGTGGTAACCGCTGATGCTGACAGTGTTGAATCGCGGCATATTTTCGGAACAAAAAGCGATGATATCCGAAACGATGCGCATGGAGGGTTCGGGCGGATAGATATAGGTATTGCGGGTCAGGTACTCTTTCAGAATATCGTTTTGTATGGTCCCGGTCAGTTGCTCATGCTGGACCCCCTGCTCCTCCGCGGCGACGATGTACATGGCCATGATGGGAATCACCGCCCCGTTCATGGTCATGGAGACCGACATCTGATCCAGCGGGATCTGATCGAACAAGGTCTTCATGTCCTGAATCGAATCGATGGCCACACCGGCTTTGCCCACATCACCGGTCACCCGGGGATGGTCCGAGTCATAGCCTCTGTGCGTGGCCAGATCAAACGCAACCGACAGGCCTTTTTGACCTGCCGCAAGATTGCGCCGATAAAATTCGTTGGACGCTTTGGCTGTCGAAAAGCCGGCATACTGGCGGATGGTCCAGGGCCGCCCGGCATACATGGTGGCCATCGGGCCGCGCACGAACGGCGCAAACCCCGGCATTCCACCGACGCTTTCCAACGACTCGATATCCGCCTGCGAGTAGACCGGCTTGACCGTGATGCCCTCGGCCGTATGCCAATTCAATTCTTCAAGAGGTCTCTTTTTTAGTTGTTTTTTAGCAAGCTCGTTCCATTGATCGATGGTGGGATGTTTGGTCATAACACACTCCTTTAACAAGTTAATGTGTGACCCTCTGTGGTGACGCACCATATCGCTCAAAAAGCAATGTCGCAGGAGCTATCCGGTTGAGCTGCGCAAATCCCGATAGAAAAGTTTCATTTGATCATCAAACGACACAGAGGCTGATGAACAACCTATTTTTTCTCCACGAACCGGCAAACCATAAGCTAAAGATGCCGTCTCAACGAGAGATGATGAAAACGGCATCAGGTCTGCGCCGGGTTACCCGAATTCTCAGGATTTGAGATGGCGCGCCAGACCATTTCAAAAAGCGCATTGGCCTGGGATGCCAGCCCTTCTTTCCGGCCGCGTTGAATCCACATGACAAAGGAGCGTTGCACCAGTCCCAACATAAAATCGAGCAGCACACCGGCCCGCACGTTCGGGTTGAGCACACCGGCGGCCTGGCCCTTTTTCAGCACTTCCAGGTAGAGATTGATCATCTTCTTCTGCTTGAAGGTGTCATCGGCCATCCATGTTGCCATGGGCAGCGTCATGAACAGAATGCGGCCCAGATGCGGATTGCGCTCATAGTAATCGAGCTGCAGCCACAGGACCTTGCGCAACTTCTCTTTAAGATCTTCAATCCCCTGGAGATGATCGACGATGCGATCCGTGAGGTGCCCCAACCAGATATCCACAAAAGCGAATACCAAACGCTCTTTGCTTCCAAAGTGCTTGTAAATTGTGCTGAAACTGACACCGGCGTGCTTGGCCACGTCGCGAATGTTGGCCTTGTGAAAATCCGCGTGGGAGAAGATGTCCAGAACCGCATACTCCAAGCGGTTATGCACATCGGGCTTGAGAGATGGTAACATTGTTACTTTATTGTCGGATTTACGCGCCATCACACCAATACTATTCGGTAATATCCCCAAAATAAAACGGATTTAAAAACCTGTTACATCCTATATTTTATTATAACTACTTTTAATTATTATAATATTATTAGTTCGGGACGATAAAATTATAAACCAAGTGTAACATTGTTTTTTATTAATAACGGCCTTCTCGAATCATGTCAAGCGAAAAACAAGTTTTTGAATTGTTGTATGTGCAGTATCGTTAGAGGGTTTCGTTGGTAGGTTCAGGCAAGGTGAACAGGGTTACGTTAAGGGTTTGCCCATGGCCCTCTATCGGTTGATTAATAAATGGACCGCACTGTTGTTACGCAGCGTCCCTTTTTTTTCGCTGTTTTGACAGCGAACCTTCCCATATTTCTTCAAACTGCACCTGGCCCTCCGGGCTGTCCATATGCTGGATATCGATAGAATTTAGGACAAGGCAGGTCTCCGGCTTCACTTCCTTGTCCATGACGGCGCAAAGCCGGTCGATCAGGTCCTGGTCCTTCAGTTGCGTCGTGATGAGATTTTTATCGTGGGCGGTCAGACCTCGGACAAGCACCCGGCCTTCGGTCAGATACGTGAACGGCCGGGCCTTGATGGCGGCTACCAGCGCCGTGGGGGCATTTTCCTCCAACAATACGCCGAACAGCAAAGCGCCCGCGTAATCCTGAGCCGCAGCCGTAGCGACGATCTTGCCCTGGAACAAGGGCAGGTAATCGGTGTTTGCAATTTCGACCCAACCCTGCCAGTCCGAGGTGCGCATTTGGTCCAAGCCCTCTAAAACGGCGCTTTTTTTATCCCGCCGGCGCGCGATAACAAACCCGACG
>JASFGJ010000009.1:0-16587 GCA_050123815.1 Desulfobacteraceae bacterium | reverse complement strand
ATCAGGTAGGGCGGATTCCAGAAGTGGGCACCCACCACCCGGGACTTGTGCCGGGTTAGGGCGGCAATTTCGGTAATGCTGATCACCGACGTGTTGGTGGCCAAAATGACGTCCTGGGGGCAGACGGAATCCAGTTGCTTGAATATCTTTTGTTTGATTTCCAGATTTTCCACAACGGCTTCAACCACGAAATCGGCGCCGTCAACGGCCTGCTCCAACTCCACGTTGGTGCGGATGCGCTCCAGGGCCGTCCCAATGGCGCTTTTTTCGATGATACCCTGGTCGGCCATCAAATCAAGATTGGCGCGCACGTTTTCCACGCCCGCATCAAGGGCCTCAGCACTGATATCCGTCAAGCTCACCGAAAAACCCTTGAGGGCGAAAACCTGGGCAATGCCGTGCCCCATGAGGCCGGCACCCACCACTGCGATTTTTTGCATCTTTTCCCCTTTCGGCTATCCCGCGGTGTATCCCCCATCTGCGCAGATGATGGCGCCGGTTATGAAATCCGACGCTTTGGAACAGAGATAGATCACCGTCCCGACAAAATCCTCCGGTTCGCCGAGACGGCCGATGGGGATTCGCTTGAGAAAATTCTTATAAAATGCCTGGTCGTCGAACATCCACTGGGTCAAAGCTGTGCGGAACACCGTTGGTGCGATGGCGTTGACGTTGATGCCGTGCGGCCCCCATTCGCATCCCAGGGTTTTGGTCAGCAGATGAATGGCCCCTTTGGAAGGGCTGTAGGCCGAATAGTTGGCCATGCCCAGTTCCCCCCGGGCGGAACCCAGGAGAATTACCTTGCCGCCGCGGCCCTGGGCAATCATCACCTTGCCGACCTCTTTGCAAAACAGATAGGTCCCCTTGACGTTGGCGTCCATGATCATCTCCCACTCTTCCAGGGACTGATCGGTGATGGATCCCGGCTTGTTGACGCCGGCGGCAGTGATCAGTATATCAATGCCGTCGTATTTCTTTTGGGTCTCGGCAACGATCCGCTTCACATCGTCGTGTTGGTCCGGTCGACCGGCAACATAGGCCGCCGTACCGCCCGCTTGTTCTATCTCCTGAACCAACGGCGCCAGGGTTTCTTCACTTCGGCCGGTGGCCATTACCTTGACCCCGGCGCGGGCCAGGCCTTTGGCAACGGCCGCGCCAAAACCGCCGGTGGCGCCGGTAATCAAAGCTACCTTGCCGCTGACGTCGAACAGTGAATTGATGTCATTCATTGATTTCTCCTTATCGGTCGCAGGCGGGGCCGTAACCTGTACCGCAATACGTGTAAGTCCTGTCGGGAACGTTATTCAACTCGGATTCTTCAATTTCGGCCACACAGCGGACCATCGCGCCGTCGCCCATGTACCAGCGGATCGGAAAGCAGAAAAACCGGAAGCGCTTGCCGGACACCTTGTCCAGATCACCGCCCAGGTTTTCGACACCGACAATGCCGTGCCCCAGCATCTGTTTGTGGCAGGGTTCCCAGGTACCCTCGCAGCCAAGCGCTTCCAGATCTCCGAATTTGGCGTCATAGGCTTCCTGGCCATGCAATTTGATGTAGGCCGCTTTCTCGAATTCGGCATACGCCTCTTCACCAAACTGTTCGATGTATTCTTCCGTAATGGGCTTTCCCGACGCGCCGGGCAGGTTCATCTGAGGCGGTCCGTTCTTGCCCATCGCCGTATGCAGCGGATGATCCAGGGCTTGCATGTCCATGGCCACGCACTTGACCTGATGCTTGACGAACCACTTGCCGGCTTCGACGCCGGTACCGCACGAATAGTGATAATACTCTTTGGAATCGTCGAACTTGCGATGCATGCCGGTATTCAGGCACAGAACCATGCCCTTGAGCTCTTCCGGCTTGATGTTCGCACGCTTGCAGGCGTCCTCGAGATGCTCGGGCAGGATCAGACCCCAGGGGTGGATGTTGATTTCGAGACAAACGGCATCTCCCGTATACGCGTCGACAGGCATTTCGTGGGTATAACGAGCCCTTTTGCCGTCGAATTCGCGCTCCATGACGTGACGCGGTGCGTCAGCATGCGTGCCCGTGTGCTGCACACAGTCGATACGCTGCGTGAGAACGCCGCCCTTTGCCATGGTGTGCATCGAATCAATGACCGGCTTCACGAAATAAGGCCAACGTGGGATCTCCGCACTGAACGGATGCGTCAAGTCAACGAATACTTTTTTCCCCATTATCATCTCCTTTATTTACCAAATGGGTTTGCTATGAATGGATAGAGGGTCTCACAAGATCTATACCATCAAGAGTAGTGCCAATTTGTACGATAGGCAACAATATATCTTTATCTACAAGTAATTACTGATAGTTACGACAATATGGATGCCCTGCAGGGGTGGAAGGCGCCTGTGAAAAACCACCAATGGCGGCGGCTGCCGCAAAATACAGCGGGTTTCTGCCAAATAAGGCACGCTATTACCTAAGGCAATAGCAGTGTTGTGTCGCTGAAGCAACCAACTTGTAAAATGGGCATGGCTGCATAATGGCCCAGGCGCACCACAGCTTTCAAATCGATGTCATTAACATAAGCGTTTGCAGCTTTTCATGTGGATTTGATTGATTACTTTTGGTATAAAAAACAACAACCGCAGCATTTTGAGGGACCAACAGATATTATGAAACAACTGAAAGAACTGCTGTTTGAGCTGTCAGCCAAATTGATCAGCGTTCCGCCTTCCGATATCGGCCGTGAAATCGAGAATGGGCTTAAACTCATTGGGGAATATTGGGACTTTGACCGGATAACCCTTACGGAGTTTGCAGATGAGGTACAGGAAGTGCACATCACCCACTCTTACACCGCTTCCGGAATTGCAAAGCCGCCACTGAAAAAAATTGACGAAGGCATACCGTGGATCATTTCCAGGCTGCGGCGCGGGGAAAGGATTCTGCTATCCAGCTTACCGGATGATATACCGGACAAAGCGAAAACAGATCGGCGTTATTGCATCAACGAAGACTTGAAATCGGCCTTGGCCCTGCCGGTGAAAATCGGCCCGTCGACATTGGGAGGTCTGTTCCTGGCAACCCTTCATCGACATCGCAAATGGGACTCCGAATCGGTGAACGAGCTTTATTATCTGGCCGAAATTCTGGCCAGCGCCCTTGAACGGATGCGAGCGGCCGAACAGATCCATGAGCTCATGAAATTCGAGCATCTACTGTCCGAAATATCGGCCACGTATATCAATCTGCCCCGCGACCAGTACGACAAGGTCATCAAGAGTGACCTGGGAAGGGTCGGCCGGCTGCTGGGTGCCGACCGCTGTATTTTTTATTCGGTCGCCAGGGACGGCAAACACTTTCGATTCGATCCGGCGTTCATCTGGTGGCCCGAGGAAGATAACGAGGATGTCAAGGCCCAGGATGTGTATCGGGAACAGCACCCCGATTTCCTTGGAAACTTCCAATACGCCTTCAACCAATGGAATCAGGGCAACGTTCTGCGGTATAACCGTCTGGATGAACTAACCAATGATACGGGACGCTTTAAAAAAACACTCACCAAGTTCGGCGTCAAATCGTATCTTTCCGTCCCCATATCGGTTGCCGGCGTAACCGTGGGAGCGATGGTGATCACGACCCTTCGCAAACACAGGGCTTGGCCTGAAGATCTTATTCCACGCATTCGTCTGATCGGTGAAATATTTGCCAACGGACTGATGCGCAAACGAAATGAAGAAGAGATTCAACTGGCCTTGTCGGAAATCAAGCAGCTTAACGAACAGATCGAGGCGGATTATCTCTACCTGAGCGAAGAGATCAAGCTGGAACACAATTATGGCGAGATTGTAGGCCAGAGCCAAGCCATGCAGCGCATCCTGGTAAAGGTAAACCAGGTGGCCCCGACCGATGCACCGGTGCTTCTGCTTGGCGAAACAGGGACCGGAAAGGGCTTGATCGCCCGGTCCATCCACAATGCCAGCAAGCACAGCGATCGCCCCCTGGTGCAAGTCAATTGCGGAGCCCTAAGTCCCAACCTGATCGAAAGCGAAATGTTCGGTCACGAAAAGGGCGCTTTCAGCGGCGCGGTGAACCGACGGGTCGGCCGGTTCGAACAGGCCCATGGAACGACCTTGTTTCTGGACGAAATCGGCGAACTGCCGCTGGAGTTACAGCCCACACTTCTGCGGGTTTTACAGGATGGTGAATTTGAGCGGGTTGGCGGCAGCCAGACCATCAAAACAGATGTGCGGGTGATCGCCGCCACCAACCGGGATCTGGAAAAGGAGGTTGAGGAGGGAAAATTTCGCCGAGACCTCTGGTATCGTTTGAGCGTCTTTCCCATAAACGTTCCTCCCTTGAGAGAACGCCTGGATGATATCCCCCTGTTCGTCAGCTGGTTCGTCGATAAGTACGGGAAATGGATTGGAAAAAAATTCAGACGGGTACCGCAAAAAATAATCAGGGCCTTAGAGAACTATCATTGGCCGGGAAACATCCGCGAACTGGAGAACTTGATTGAAAGAGCCGTTATCACCAGCCGGGAAGGCCATCTCCAGATCGAAATACCCGCCCCTGCCGGATTTCGACCCAACAATCAGCTGACGCTGCAGGAAGTGGAACGGAATCATATTATCACGGTGCTTAAAGATTTAAAGTGGAAAGTCGAAGGCCGAAACGGTGCGGCTCAGCATCTGGGCCTCAAACCCAGCACGCTAAGATTCCGGATGAAAAAACTGAAGATTAAACGACCATCTACGTATCGGTAGACATAATCCGCAATATTCTGTGGAAACCGTAACATATCGCGGCTAAACCCGCATGCCCCCCTGCCTACCCCTTTCCAGTAAAACGCCGTAATTGCCGACATGTTGTGTCTCCACCCGCAACGGCTTTTTACGGCACAGTTTTTGAATCGTTCGTCTCTATCATTTACAATGACAGGAGAAGTGAATCACTAATAAAGATAGGAGAAGCTAAGTTGCGCTCGGAACACATTGCAGTTGTGGGAGCCGGGAAAATGGGGTGTGAAATCTCCCAGATCTTTGCCGCCGGCGGGCATGAAGTCATTTTGTTCGACTTGAACGATGATGTCCAGGAAGGAGCATTCGAGACCATTCGATCCAACTTAACCGTCCTTTCTGAACACGGCTTCTGCCTTCCGGAACAAATTGAGCCTACCATGGGGCAGATCAAACCCGCCGGCAGTTTGAAGTAAGCCGTTGCCAGCGCCCGGTTTGTCGTGGAAGCCATCACCGAGGATCCGAAGGCCAAGCAAGACCTTTTCCGCGAGATAGAAAAGTTGTGTTCCCCCATCACCATATTGGCATCCCATGCCGCAGAGATAAGCGTCACCGAGATCGCAGCCAAAACCAAGGACAAGGAGCGGGTCGTGGGAACCTATTTCTGGCCGCCTTCCTATCTGATACCGCTTGTTGAAGTGGCCGGAGGCCGCGAAACGCTGAAGGAAGTGATGGAATACACCTGCAATATTTTAAAATCGGTGGGAAAGTACCCGGTCCTGGTACAGAAAGGTGTGCCCGGCCTGATCGGCAACAGGCTTCAACATGCTCTATGGCGCGAGGCCACCGCCATCGTAGAGCAAGGCATCGCTGATCCTAAGACCGTGGATGAAGTGATAAAAAAAGGATTGAGCCTCTGCCTTTCGGTCATGGGACCTTTAGAAAATGCTGATCCGACCGGTCCGGATCAGACGTTTCAGATGGATAAACGTCTTTTAAAATTGGTTGAATGTCATTTAAAGGCTTCAGAAGCCTGACGATCCCAATCCTGGAAAAGCCTCTCATTGGCCTCCATAAACTGATCGATACTTTCACTTTTCACTACCTGAGCCCAGGGCGCATACAAAACCGCATCAAATTCGGGTGAACTGCTGAATTTGCTTCGGCTGTTGACCTGCGCAAAGATGAAGACCGACGCCAACAGCATCACGATAACGGCACAAATCAAATGGATCTGTAAACCGGGCAGGCGCGTGGCCGCCCGAATGCTTAGCGCAAACAGCGCCCCGATAATGATGATGGGAAATAACGCACCCATATGTTCCCGCAAAGCAGCGTTGCACGTATTGTAGCCGATGAAATTGTTGGCGTACAGCGACAGCTCAATTGCGATGAGCCCGGAGACGGCCAGCAGCAAATGGTAGTGAAAATTGGGCTTGTTCTTCAAGACGCGGCCGACAAACGACCAGCCGGCCGACCAGATAAACATCAACCCCATGATGACCATTATGGCGATGATGGCCTGGAAGAGTTCTTCGAATGGATTCTCATCCCCGAGATCGAGATAAAAATCCCAGACGATCGTCAACACACACACCAGGGTTAAAGACCATGCCAGCAACGGCACTTCGTGTCGACGCCGTGTCCGTTTGGTGATCTGGATTTTTTTGGTCTCAGGCACCGGGTGATCCGCCGAGAGGACTCTTAATCGCGTCCGGCCCAGTACGAGGAGATCACCGCTGGTCAATGGCGCGGCGCCGGCAACGATCTCCTTGCGATTCTTTATGTAAACGCCGTTTTTTGACGCCTTGTCCTCGATTTGCCAGCCGGTTTCGGTTCGATGGATCGTTGCATGACCGGGGCATACGTATGCATCGCTTAAAATCAAATCGTTATCATACCCGCGTCCGATGGTTACCGGCAAGGCGTCGAAGGTACAGGTTCGAACGACCCGGTTACGGGGGGTGAGTTCCTGGATGATCAATTCTGCCATTGGATATGCTCGATGAATTTACGGATAAAGGCATTGCCGTTTTCTTTGCTGACGCCCGCCAGAGCCGCACTGACAACGATGGCCCGGTCGGTTTTGCTCAAGCTGACCATATTGAGCGTAAAATCGTACAGCTGATCGTATTTGATGTATTTTCTGACACCGATGGAGAGCTTCCAATTCAGACCGGCGTGGTGTAAAAAGGCGGTGCGTTTCCGGTAACTGCTGCGGTCTTTGCTCGACGCGCTGTTTGGCGAACTGTAGGCATTGAAGATTTTTTGGACCTTGTTATAAAACTGCACACTATTGAGTTGATCCGTTGCAAGCCAGTCGTAGCTAACTTTAAGCTTGCCCGTAAGCACCCCCCGGGAGACATACACGCCATTGGGGATGGTATAGCCACTGAAACTGCGCCGGTAGAGCCTCTTATCCCCGGGTGCTGTTTCCCCCCAGCCTTTGATGTACTTCTTTTGAATTTTTGGGATGCGGGCGTCTCCATAAGGTTCGATCTCCCACTTGGCAGCCATTACATCGGCCATGAAGCGCTCCTGGTTATCCAGCAGCTGCTGTTCAATCCGCCGATCAAAATCCACGACCGGTTCGACGGCGGATTGCACCATTGCCAGCAGATAGATCAAAAAACGGACGGGCACCAGGAACCCGATTTCGTTGCCGCGTGTGGAGACATTGACCCCAACGACCCTTCCCTGCCTATCGACGGCCGGCCCGCCGCTCATCCCAGGATTCAGGGCTCCTGAAAAGAAAATTCGTTCATACAGCCGGTCTTCCAGCAGGCCGTTGTAATTGCCTTCGACAATGGCCATACTCAAATCATATGGATTGCCCATGGCATAAATCTTGGCGCCTTTGCTCGGGCGGCTTTCCTGCAATTCGAAAAACGTATCGGCAAGACCCTCGCATTGAACTATGGCAAGATCGTTGACGATATCGATGTTCAGCAGTACCAGCGGGCGATGGGTGCCGCTTTTATCGATGCACTCCATTCGGTAAGTGTCGGGCTTGTGGATCAGGGATGCAACGACATGGTAGTTTGTGGCGATGTGCCCCTTTGCGGTGATTTGAAAACCGGACCCGCTGGAAAAGGTCTCGCCCGAAGTTTTTTCAACCAGCAAGATCTGACAAAGACGATCGCCGAATCGGTCAAACAGGCTTTGCGCGTCCTCAATACGTTCCGGCCGGCAGGGGCTTGCGAAGAGGAAAACAAAACCGAAGATCAATATGAAATATTTACCCATAAACGGCCACCCGGGGCACAGCATCACGCCCTAACCATCCAATATAACAATAATTAAAGAAATTCAGCATAGCGGACCCAATCCGGCATGTCAACTGTGACAGCCAATGGCGTCGCTTATGAGGATACAATGGACGCCCGCTTTTTCTCTACCGAGGCATTAAATTTTTCTGCATCGATGATAAAGCGGTCATGGCTGCCCGAGGAGATGAGATCCCGGTTATCATAGGCTTCCAGCGAGAAGCTCAATTTACGACCGTCGATGTTATCCAAACGGCCTTTGACGGTCACGGTCATCCCCGGGGGCGTCGCAGCCGTGTGGCTGACATTGATGTGGACGCCCACGGTCTGCTGGCGCGGCCAGTCAATATGCGGATTGATGAACCTGATGCAGGCAAACTCCATCAGCCCGACCATATAGCCGGTGGCAAATACTTCCGGCATCAGCGCCGCCTCTTCGATATCCGGATAGAGATGCGGTACGGTTCTCTCCGGCGTAATATCGTAACTGAACTCAAACATCATTCCCGGCTGAAGACTTTCTGTCATATCGCCCTCACTTTTATATTTCAGCAGATACGGGGCAGCTGCTCTCCGGCCAACATATCCACAATGCGTTCGCCCCCGATGCGGGTCTGCATCACCACCCGGCCGGCGTTGGCTTCGGTGATCTCTCCGATGATGCAGGCTGCCTTGCCATGTGGATCCTTCCGGATGGCGTCCAGCACAGCGTCGGCTTGCCGGGCCGGTACGATGCAAAGCAGCTTGCCTTCATTGGCGATATAGAGCGGATCAAAACCGAGCAATTCGCAGATTCCGGCCACGGCACCGTCAATGGGCAGATACTCTTCGAAGATACGGATACCGACCTCCGACTGCTCGGCGATTTCACACAGGGTGGTGCCCACCCCCCCGCGAGTGGGATCCCGCAACACATGTACCTGTTGTGTCACATCCAGTATTTTAGCGACCATGTGATTCAACGGCGCGGTATCACTGGCGATATCGGATTCAAACCGCAGCCCCTCCCGCTGGGTCAGCACGCTGATGCCGTGGTCGGCCATGGTACCGGATAAAATGACGGCATCACCGGGTTGCGCAGCTCGACTGCCGATACGCACGCCTTCAGGAATTTCCCCGATGCCCGAGGTATTGATAAAGATCTTATCAGCGGCCCCTTTGGGCACGACCTTGGTGTCTCCCGTAATGAGTTGAACTCCGGCGTGCTTCAAAGCGTTTTTCACGCTGACCAGGATGCGCTCCAGATCCGACATGGCAAGGCCCTCCTCCAAGATCAAGCCCATGCTCAGATAACGCGGCACAGCCCCGCACATGGCCACATCGTTAACGGTTCCGTTGACCGCCAGATCGCCGATGTCGCCACCGGGGAAAAAAATCGGATCCACCACAAAGGTGTCCGTGGAAAAGGCCAGTCGCCCAGGGGGCAGGTCAAAAACAGCCCCGTCATGCAAAGAGGCCAGCATGGGATTGTCAAACATCGGCAGCAGCAGGTCCTTTGTCAATTGATGGGCCATCTTGCCGCCGGAGCCGTGATCGAGAAGTATTTGGTCTGTTTTCATTGTGTTAAGTGTGTCCGATCAATTCGTTATTTATCCAGCCAGAGCTGGAGTCCTCTTACAGTGTACTCATGACCCCAGTTGAGTAGTGCGTCGGAGGGCTTCAGATCCAAGGCGCCGGTGGCGCAGCTGTAGTTCGCTACCGCAAGCCATCGGCAACGCCGGAGCTGAAGCCCTCCGGCGTGCTACTCAACTGGGGTTGTAGCGGTAGTAGGCAGCACACGTCCCCTCACTCGACACCATGCACGGACCCACTGGATTCATAGGGGTGCATTTTTTTCTGAACAAGGCGCACTGCTCGGGAGTTTTGATGCCCGACAGTATTTCGCCACAGGCGCAGCCTTTCGGTTCGGGCATCTCCTCAGACCGGATATCAAACGCCACTTGAGCGTCAAAGGCCGCCAGTTCCGGTCGGATGGCCAGGCCGCTCGCGGCAATGACACCCAATCCCCTCCACGACGCATCACAGGTTTCAAAGACCTCGTCGAGAAGCTGCTGGGCCTTTATATTGCCTTGGTTTGTCACAGCCCTGGGATAAGCGTTGACCAGATCCGGAGCGCCCTGCTGAATCATTGCCGTCAGATCATAGATCCCCTGAAGAATGTCCACGGGCTCAAATCCAGTAACAGCGCTGGGCAGACGATGCTGCTGAAAAAAGGGGCGATAGGCGTCAGTCCCGATGATCACCGACACATGGCCGGGAAGGATGAATCCGTCTATTTGTACGGCAGGGTTGCCCATCAGGGCTTCCAGTGCCTGAGGAACCGTCTTGTGCGCAGAATAGACAAAAAAGTTATTCACCGCCATTTTCGCGGCGGCCAGCAGGGCGGCACCGATGGTGGGTGCTGTGGTTTCAAAACCGACCCCGAGAAAAACAACCTGTTTTTCCGGATGCCGGCCTGCCAATTGAACGGCGTCCATGGCCGAATAGACCACCCGCACGTCCGCGCCGGCGGCGCTCTCCTTTTGAAGGGATGATCCACTGCCCGGCACCCGCATCAAATCGCCGAAGGTGGTGACAATAACATCATCTTTGCGTGCCAGCCGGACAAACGCATCGATATCCGACTGGGCCGTCACACAAACCGGGCAGCCCGGCCCGGACAGCAGATCGATGGTGTCGGGCAGCAGGGAACGAATACCGTGCCGGAAGATGGCCATGGTGTGGGTGCCGCAGACTTCCATAATCCGAATCGGTGCTTTGGAGAGAGCGCGAATGCGGTCCAAAAGTTGCCTGGCGATGTCGGGATCGCGATAGGCGTCCGTGTATCGATCCACCATTATAGCTCCTTAGGCTTTGTTGGTTGTGCACTTGCCGTTGCAGCCGCAATCATGGCCTGCCCCAGCGCGATCCCGCCGTCATTGGTGGGCACTTGCCGGTGGCAGAACACCTCAAACCCATTGGTTTTCAGCCTGTTTCTCAGACCTTCCAGCAAGCGCCGGTTTTGGAAGCAGCCGCCGCTGAGCACCACCTGGTTGATCCGGTTTTCCTTGCGCAACGCCTGGCAAAGCATTGAAAAGCCTTCGATGATGGTATTGTGAAATTTGGCACTGATGATAAACGCCGGCAAACCGCGCCGCAGATCCTCTACAACACCGGCCACGATCGGCGCAACCGCTACTTGTTTTGCGTCGGCAGCGTCCCATGTAAAATCGTAGCGTTCTTTCTCGTCGGAATCCGCAATCATCTCCAGTTCCATGGCGGCCTGACCTTCGAACGCGGCGTCCAGCCGCAGCCCCAAAATGGCGGCAACCGCATCAAAGAGGCGGCCCATACTGGACGTCAAAGGCGCATTGACGCCCTGAGCACACATCTGGGCTACGATTTGAGCCTGGGCGCGGTCCACACGGCGCATCAACGGCAGATCCACATCCCATAGCGAATCGCCGAAGGCGTGATCCAGATAGGCCAGCGCCATGCGCCAAGGCGCCTTGATGGCCGCAGCAGCACCGGGCATGGGGACTGCGGTCAGATGAGCGACGCGCCGGTATCCCCCATAATCGGCCACGAGCACCTCACCGCCCCACACGGTCTGGTCCGCGCCGAGGCCGGCGCCGTCAAAGGCCAGACCGATGACCGGACCGTCAAGCTGGTGCTCGGCCATGCAGGCCGCCACATGCGCGTGGTGGTGCTGGACCTGTATCAAAGGGTGATCGGATCGGCTGACGGCCCATTGGGTGCTCAGGTAATCGGGGTGCCGGTCGCAGGCAATGATCTCGGGTGTAATATCAAGGATTCGCTGCAAATGGTCGACGGTCATCCGAAAAAATTTCTCGGTGGCCAGGTTCTCCAGATCCCCGATATGTTGGCTCACAAACGCCTGGCTGCCCCTGGTAAGACAGATCGTATTTTTCAACTCGGCTCCGCATGCCAACACCTGGGGCACCTTTGCGTTTAAGAATACCGGAATGGGAACAAAGCCTCGGGACCGACGAATGGGCCGTGTCTTTCCCGCAGCATGCCGAACGATTGAATCGTCGCTGCGCAAATAGATCTGCCGGTCATGATTCAGGAAGTAATCGGCAATCTGCCCTAAACGTTGAAAGGCCTCCTCGTTATCGATGGCGATGGGCTCCTCGCTCAAGTTTCCGCTGGTCATCACCAGTGCAATAAAACCATGGGCCAGGAGCAACTCGTGCAAAGGGGTATAGGGCAGCATTACGCCATAATAACGGTTCCGCGGCGACACACTGAAGGCCAGTTTTTCGGGCATTTTTTTTTGCAACAGAACAATCGGGCGCTGAATCGACGTGAGCAATTCAGCTTCCGAAGGCGTAATCTGCGCGTAAGCTTCTATGGACGCCAGATCGGCCGACATCACGGCCAGCGGTTTTTCTTCCCGATGCTTGCGGATTCGCAGCTGCTCGACGGCGGTATCGTTGGTGGCATCCACGGCCAGGTGGTAGCCTCCCAGCCCCTTGACGGCAACAATATGTCCTGCCTTGAGCAAATCGGCGGTCTGGGCGATGGCGTCCGCCGATGCGAGCAACCTGCGCCGGTTGTCGTAAAGCGATACCCTGGGGCCGCATTGGGCGCAGGCGTTGGGCTGGGCATGAAAGCGCCGGTTGGCGGGATCGTCATATTCGGCCTGACAGCGGTCGCACATGGTAAAGTGGCGCATGGAAGTCTTGGGCCGGTCGTAGGGGATATCGTCGATGATGGTGTATCGCGGTCCACAGTTGGTGCAATTGATAAAGGGATAACCGAATCGTCGGTCGTTTGGATCAAACAGCTCTGCTCGACAATCGGCGCACATGCAGACATCCGGAGAGATGAGGGTGGCCCGGGTTTCGGCGCCTTGGCTTTTGGTAATTTCAAATTGGTTGTAACCGGCCACCTCGGCAGCCTTGGCATCAACCGATACGATATGGGCCAGAACCGGCTTGCGCGTCTTCAGGTTTTCGACAAAACGGTCCAGCTGCCCGACCGGTCCTTCGGCATGGATCGCCACTCCCGAGGCAGTATTGGCCACCCGGCCGGTCAGGTCCATCTGCCTCGCCAGTTGATAGACAAACGGACGAAAACCGACGCCCTGTACTATTCCGTTGACGTGTATCGTAATCGCGCTTGGGGTGGAAGTCATTATTTTCCGGAGCCGGGAGACGGCTGGGTAAGACGCTGTTCGATCTCTTGGATGGCCCGGTCAAGCGCTTCGGTATCCAACGGCTTATTGAAAAAGGCACTGGCTTTGAGGTCAAGGGCCTGTTGGGCCAGGGCCTTGTCTCCATGGCCCGTGATAACCACGACTTCCGTTTTTGGTGACAGCGACTTGATCTGCCGCAGCACATCAAGCCCGTCTCGGCCAGGCATTTTGATGTCGGTCAGTACGATGGGCGGTTGTTCACGTTTAAACACCTCCAAGCCCTGGGTCTCGTTTTCGGCGGTCAACACGTTATGGCCGCACGCTTCCAGATAGAGGCTGAGCATTTGCAGCGTCGGCAGTTCATCGTCGATAATGAGGATTGTTGACATATGGATCCCTCTAACTATGGGCGTACTATTCAGGCACACCGGTTGATGAAAAATTATCGGTCACGGGGTCTGACCGATCCATTGTTCAGCTTCGGCACGGCTGTAAAAAATGGCTACTTCGGTGGGAAATCCTTCAACCAGTATTTGAAACATGCGCGACAAGCCGAACTGTACATCCGCCGCCACTAAAATGGCAATGCGGGGGTTCCATTTCGAGCCGAAATAAGCGTCGATGTAGTGGATGATCTGCTCAATTTCATTGTAGCCGAAAACTTCTGGTAACAGACAGCCGCGAAAATCCCACAAGGTGTTGTAACGAGAGACATCATAACGCTTGTATTCTAGGGCGATTGCTTCCATGATTTGCCAGGGTGTGACGACATGACCGATTTTGAAGGTCACGCGCACGCTTCCGTTTTGTTCTTCCAGTGTATAAATCGGCTCATCCATCGAAACCACCGCCGCTTGAATCAACGCTCAGGACCGCATGATTGGATTATCACAACTAAATGACTGCAGTGCCTACGCATCTTATACCATCAAACACCACCTGAATTCCAGCCCTACAGGCAACCAGTGCACGGCAAGCGGCACCATAATCAGATCACCCACCGTTTTTAAAAAATGCAAATTTATTTCTGCGCGAACCCTTAACGCTGTGCAAAGCGCAGGGTCATGCAGGTGCCGCAATCGTCACCGGGGCCGGCCTCTATGGTGCCGCCGTAATCGCGCACGATTCCATAAACAATTGAGAGCCCAAGCCCCATTCCCTTGCCGACCTCCTTGGTTGTGTAGAAAGGCTCGAAAATTTTGTCTTTGTCGTCTATGGAAATCCCGACACCGGTATCTGCAACGGTACAGACAACGTCTTGCGCATCGGTGAACGTACGAACGGTAATCGTGCACGTCTGTGCACTTGCAGCATCCCCGGCAAGCTGTTCGATCGCATCGCGCGCATTGCTGACCAGGTTGAACAGCACCTGCTCCATACGATTGAAATTGGCAAGGATCTTGGGCAGCAAGGGATCCAGATCGACATCGACATGGATATTGATCAAAAGCAGTTGCTGGCCAATGATCTTCAGAACGCTGGTGATGACGGCGTTCAGGTCCACCGGCTCCTGTTGGAAATCGGGCTTGCGACCAAACTCTCGAAGCCGGTTGATAATGTCTGTGGCGCGCCGGACCTGATTGGTTACCTCCAGCGCCACACGATCCAGATCTTCGGCCGTGGGTTGTTTGCCCTGTTCGATCATGCGCCGGATAAAGTCGTTGCCAATTTTAATGGCATTGAGGGGTTGCGTCAACTCATGGGCCATGCCGGCGGACATCTCCCCAAGGGTTTGCATCTTCGTCGCCTGAAACAACTGGGCGTCTTTTTCAATGGCTTCGGTGATGTCCGTAGCCGCCAGGATAAGCGCCGGTTCATCTTTATACTTGATGGGGCACGCTTTGACCCGCAGGTAGAAGGGCGTACCATCCTTTTTGTGATGCCTTGCCTTCTGGTCGATAAAACAGCCGTTGGGCCAGGCTGAGGCAGCCAGCGGGTCCAGATCCTGCGCCTGTATTTCGAACTCGCCCAGCCTGCTGAACGGTTGCCCCAACATCTCCTCCTTGCTGTAGCCATAGGAATCGATGGCAGCGGGATTGACATCGATAATATTGAGGTTTTCCGAATCGAGGACAAAGATGGGATTCGGTCCGCTATCGAACAACGATCGATATTTCTCCTCAGAATCATGCAATGCCGCCTCAGCCGTTTTACGCTTGGTGATATCGAGCATGGCGCCGGTGATAAAATCGATTTTGCCGTCGGCATCGTAGACGATTTGGCTGCTGGCCTGCACCCAGACAATGGCACCGTCTTTTCTGCGGATACGGTATTCACGGATGTACTGATGGTCGGCTTTAAGGGCTCGCACGAACTGTTCGTACCGGCCGGCGCGGTCATCTTCATAGACCAGCTCGGGCCATTTGATCTTGCGTGATGCAAACTCCTCTCTGGAATAGCCGGTCAGGGCTTCGATCTTGTCGTCGAAAAAATCGATGGCCCCGTCCGAGTAGCCTTTAAAAACAATGTTGGGAATATTGTCCATCAGCAGACGATAGTTCCGCTCACTTTCTTTCAACGCCCGTTCGGAGCGTTTTTTTTCGGTGATATCGGCTGCGATGCACAAGAATCCACTGATGGCCCCTTCGACATCCCGCAGGGGATCGATGGACAGATTGACGGGAAAATGGGTGCCGTTTTTGTGGACGTAGGTCCACTCCTGCGTATCATCCGTCTCTTGTTGGGCGTAGTGGAAAAACAGATCCACGGCGTCAAAGTCTTGGGCCAGGCGGAGGCGTAAGGACTTGGCTCTGGATTTGAGCTCCCTGGGAGAATGAAAGGCCACCGGCGTCATCTGGCCGATGACTTCCGAGGCATGGTACCCTAGCAGGTTTTCGGCCCCTTTGTTAAACACGGTGATGGTCCCGGTCTGTTCGGTGGCCATGATGGCGAGGTGCGCGGCCGAATCGAGGACGGCCTTGCGTTGGGCATTGGCCACCTGAAACCGACGCAGGACACGCTCGGTCTCTTCAAACTGCTTGACCACCAGCGCCGCCGTAATTTCCGCACTCTCGCGTGAGACCCGGATCTCCTCTTTGAGCAGTTCGTTCTCCTGCACAAGATGCTGGATCGGACAATTGTCGCGATCCTCGCACTCTCGGCAGCGCCTGGGCCACAGGCACCGCGTTTGGCCCCACATCGGTCGGTGTATGGTTGTTGTTGCAAGTGACATGGCGATACTTCTTTTCTTGGTGTCATTAACTTCCGGGCATGCGGATCGCATGCACCGTACAGACCAGACACGGATCAAACGAACGCACAATCTGCTCCACTTCAATCGGATTCTGCGTATCGTGGACCCGGGTGCCCAATATGGCTTGTTCCCAGGGTCCGCGCACCCCGTTTACATCTTTGGGAGAGGCATTCCAGGCGGTGGGCGTAATCACCTGGTAATTGTCAATCATCCCGTTTTCAATGGTCACCCAATGGCCAAGCCCCCCACGCGGCGCCGGGATCAGGCCGTATCCTCTG